>JAWAPV010000016.1:0-13265 GCA_038894255.1 Bathyarchaeia archaeon | reverse complement strand
CTTTCCCAGAACAGCACGTAACAAAAATTGCCCGAAACGTGAAAGCTCTCGTAGTTCCAGAAATGAACTGTGGCCAAATGGTGCGCGAAGTGGAAAGAGCCGCAAAAGGAGCTCCCGTCAGCTTCATTTCGAAGCTAGGCGAAGACCCCCATACTCCAATGGAGATTTTTGAAGTGATAAGGAGAAACTGTCAATGACAACACAAACCATTGAACACCCATTCCTAAAATACCTAAGATCAGCAATGATCCCCCACATATGGTGCCCTGGATGCGGCAACGGTGTCGTGCTTAACTGCTTTGTTCATGCTCTGGATGAGTTAGAAATGGACTTGGACAAGATCGTTGTTATTTCAGGTATAGGCTGCATTGGACGCACAGCAGGCTATACTAACACTGACTCGTTTCACACCACGCACGGGCGTGCGTTGGCTTTCGCGTCTGGAGTAAAATTAGCCAACCCTGAGCTGGAAGTGGTTGTTGTGAGTGGAGACGGTGACCTTTTCGCCATCGGCGGCAACCACTTCATTCATGCCGCGCGAAGAAACATGGGAATTAAGGTGATATGCGTCAACAACTTCAATTATGGAATGACAGGCGGGCAACAAGGACCTACGACACCACTTGACTCATTAACCACCACCAGCCCGCATGGGAATATTGAGCATCCATTTAACTTGGTTCACTTGGCTGCGGCTTCTGGAGCGGTTTACGTGGCAAGATGGACTACTTTGCATGTGCGAAGGCTTACTCAATCCATTAAAAAGATGCTTGGGAAGAAAGGTTTCTGCTTTATAGAAGTGGTTTCGCCCTGTCCAGAGATTTTTGGGCGTTACAACAAAATGCGGTCTGGGCTTGAGATGATGCACTGGTTTAAGAAAGCGTCCGTGGTTGAAAACTTTTCTGACCCGGCGAGAGCTGAAATCACACCTGACAGAATCGTGGTTGGCGAATTTGTTGACATAGAGAAGCTTAGTTATGAAAAGTTGCTTCACGAGAAAATCTCAAAAATAAACGAAAAGGCGATGGAAAAGGTGAGTTAAAGATGCGGTTGGAAATCAGATTTGCAGGTTTCGGCGGTCAAGGCATAATAAAATCAGGAATAATTACTGCAGCAGCAGCAAGTATCCACGAAGGAAAAAACGCCGTCCAAACACAGTCTTACGGGCCTGAATCTCGCGGGGGCGCATGTAAATCCGAAGTTGTCATTTCCGAGGAGGACATAGACTTTCCCAAGGTTGTTGAGCCAGACATCCTGGTTTTGATGTCGCAGCACGCCTACAACAACTATGTGGATGACCTGAAACCTGGCGGAACCATAATTTTGGATCCAGACATGATTCCACATGAAAAAGAACTAAAAAACGCCAAGATTTACAGAGTTCCAGCAACAAAAATGGCTGATGAGCTTGGAAGAAGAATAGTGGCAAACATCGTTATGCTAGGCGCTTTTGCTGCGCTTACAGGCGTTTTGAACGAAAATGCTTTGATCGAATCAATTAAGGAAAACATTCCTAAGGGCACAGAAGAACTTAACATTTCCGCTTTTAAGAAAGGCTTTGAGTTTGGAAAGAGCCTTCTAAAGAGTTAGGCTTGCTCTACTTCCTTCTCTTGTTGCTTTTCTTCAGTTTTTTGAAGCGTCTGAGCAACTGTAGTGATCAGTTTCGAGTTTCTAATTCCCACATGCCTCAGTGGTGCTATCTTTTTTGCTTCATTGTAAATGTCAGAAGCTATTTTGCCCAAAACCATCTCTTGCACAAACTGATCTATCGTGAGGTTCGCAGCCTTGTCCTTTATTATTTTCGCCATTATAGCCCGTATCATCCTTTCCTGTGAGGTTCTGACTCTTGACAACGTGAAGGCAGAAACTGCTATTCTAAGAGCTAACTTGTCCTTAGTTGTAACGTTAAACAGCCCATCTATCTTTGTGGTTCTTCTTCTAACCAAGCTTCGAAGATAATCCCGTGAATACTCGTGCCCTTTGAAAATTGTGTGCGCCGTTTTGCCATCTACCTGGTTGATCTGGAAGTACATTTTAAGATATTGATGAGAAAAGTCACCTGTCACGTCGAAAAGTGTCGAATCAACTGTTCTGCCAACAAGTTTTTCTGGCGAGTCGGCTGGAACTGCTCCTAATTCCACGTTTCCAAAGTAGGGTGGCGCAACTACCATGTACCATGTTTTTCCTCGCCATTTGTCTCTTACACGTTTCGTTTTTGATGACAATTTTATCCTCCAAGGTAGCTTGAAAATCCACTTCATAGTATTAAAAGGTTTACCGTTTAGGCACAATTTTGTCTATATTCATCATATATTTACGTAGTGCGGCAGGCACAGTTACTGACCCGTCTTCTTTCTGATAGTTTTCAAGTATAGCCACCATTGTTCTTCCAGTAGCTATGGCAGTGGAGTTCAATGTGTGCACAAAACCTTTTGGTGCTTCTCCTTCTTTTTCTCTGTATCTTATGTTTAGCCTTCGGGCCTGGTAGTCTGTGCAGTTGCTGCAGGAAATGATTTCTCTATAGGCGTTTTGCGCTGGCATCCACGCTTCAACATCATATTTCTTTGCGGCAACGGTTCCAATGTCGCCTGTGCAGACATTTACAACGCGGTATGGCAAGCCGAGCTCTTGGACAAGCGTTTCCGCATTTTTGAGAAGCTCTTCGTGAAATTCCCAAGAGTCTTCAGGTTTACAGAATATGAACTGCTCAATCTTGTTAAACTGGTGAGTGCGGAAAATTCCCCGCGTGTCCTTCCCGTGGGCACCAGCCTCCTTTCTAAAGCAAGGACTTACTCCAACCAGTTTTAGAGGCAAATCTGCTGCTAGAAAAACTTCGTTCATGAACATGGCTGCCGCCGGGTGTTCAGACGTCGCTATTAGATACAAATCCTCGTTTTCAATTTTGTACAAAACGTCTTCAAAATCGCTTAGAGCAGTGACTCCTTCGTAGGCTTCACGTTTCATCAGAAAAGGTGGCTCAATGGGCGTATAGCCTTTCTGAACCATTTTTTCCGTGGCAAAGCAGAACAAAGCCATATCAAGCAATACTCCCTCATTTTTTAGGTAGAAAAATCTGGATCCCGCTACCTTTCCAGCCCTTTCTAGGTCCATTATGTCTAGGTCGAGTCCAAGCTCTATGTGTCCTTTTGGTTTAAAGCTAAATTTAGGGATTTTTCCCCAAGTTCTTATCTGAGCATTGTCCTCTTCACTTTTGCCTAGCGGTACAGACTCATGAAGCAGATTCGGAAGGCGCATAAGGTAGTCACGCGTTTTCTGTTCGTTTTCAGCCACCTTGGCTTCCAACTTGCTGATTTCCGCGTCAAGCGCTTTTCCCTTCGAAATTTCCGCGGCTGCCTCTCCGCCGGTTTTTTTCAAACGTGCTATTTCAGTTGTCACCTGCTTTCTTTTGTGGCGAAGCTCGCTCAGCTTAGCTAATTCCCTTCGCCATTCAGCATCACAAGCAATTAAGTCTTCAAGCATTTGCAGAATCGAAGGGTCTCCTCTTTTCTGCAAGTTAGCTCTTACTACTTCAGGCTTTTCGCGAATCAATTTTATGTCCAACATTTTTTCTCACGATTAACCGTAGTTTTAACTTCAAATCTATATTTAACCATAATGAAAGCAAACAAAAACTGAACTCCATTATGCTAAAAAAGAAAGATTATTTGACATTGTCACATTTTTTTGAGAACGTGTATTTCTCGTCCAATTTTATGCCTTTTTTCAACATCAGTGAACGATGCTGATTTTGAAATAGGAGCAACCGCCAAATGGTCTTCAAAAACATTCACGCTTCTGAAACCATTTCTTTCAGAAGTTTCTTCAATGTCTAAACCTACAAAACTGCCTTGCCGCGTTCTTACATAAGGAGTTACAATAACCAGTCTCGAATCCCTATTCAGAACTTTTTGGGCTTCTTCCAGAAAATCAGTGTATAACGGTTTGAGTTTGCTGACAAGTTTTTCTGCGAAACTCTTTGTAGGAAAGTGTCGCAAAGCAGGACCAAGGTTCGGTTCAGTTACGATACAATCAACATAATGCACGTCGACGTAGTGGCTTAGCTTCCGTGCATCCCCAACAAACACTTTGAACGCCGCATCTTTCAACCCATATTCTTTTACAAGCCATTCAAGGTTTGTGGATGCGGCTTTAACACACCACGGGTTTATATCCACTCCTACCACGTGAGCTTTTAGCAACAGTGCCTCTTGGAGGATTGTGCCAACTCCGCAGAAAGGGTCAAGCAAAACTTTTCCTGGTTTGCATTGTGCAAGGTTAACCATGATTTTTGCCAATCTGGGAGGTATTGAGAAAATTTTCCGCTGGACAGGCCTCTGAACGTCTCTTTTTTGAAATTCAAAAGGATTGTGAACTGCTATTGTTTCAGCCACGAAAGCTTGCTCCTTATCTACACAGAACATTAACTCAAAGCTTTTTTCAATCAGCCTTTTCTTTATCACTTCAACATGGGTTAATTGCGGCCAAGTTCTATTGGTTGGAAAGCCAAGAAAATTTGCTTTTATTCCCTCTGATTTTAATCTCTTCTTGAAAAAACTACCCATAAATCTGTGCATTTTCTTTGCGCAATGGGTGAAACGAGGATTTGCAATGTAGAGGCTTATGCCGAAAACGTTTTTTTCTAAACCCTTTTTGAACTTCTCACCAGATACGTGAACGTTTGCAAGCTCTGCTTCGAGTTCTCTCTGGCACTTTTTTGTCTTTTGGAGAAACGTGTGCTCTAAGGCTTCGAGGGGAATTTGCGCTATTATTTTGCCTATTTTTATTGTTCCACCCAAATCCTCTATTATAGACTTGTCTAACAGTCTAAGGTTCTCAATAACGGAGAAGGACGTGGCCACCTTACTTACTTTATAGCAGTAGTTTCTGGCGTCCAAGTAGGATACTAGCTCGGCAAGAGAGAGTTTCCAGTTTTTTCCTAAAATGAACACGTAATCTGTTTGTTCAGAGTCAAGCATTCTATCACAAATTGCTTTGTGCTATTGGGTGACAGAATGGTACCAGCTTATTATGTATTCAGGCAATTTCAGCCCTCTTTCGCCAAGGCGTTCAGCCAGTTTTACGGGTAATGGGCTAAGAACATAGGCAGCTCTCGTGTAGAATCGTCTGGGTTGGCCTGGCTTGGCTTCTTCTTCCAAGGTTATTTGGTAATCTGCTTTTTTGGCTAAAGTGGAATCCTTTACTCCCGTAATTGCGAAGACTGTTCCGCCTAGTTTCTTTACGGCGTCGCACCATATAATTACGGGTTTGGTTTCGCCTGAATATGAGACTAAAATTTCAAGGTCGCCTGCTCTGGGGTGTGGAGTGTTGACGCCTCGGGTTATGTAGACGTTGTCTCCCAAGAAGCCCTTGATGTGGAAGAGTCTGACACCTGTCATTTTTACGATTTCGTGGGCTGTGCCCTTGCCGCCTAGAAAAACGTCTGTTCGCTTCTCAAGTATGTCCACAATGTGGTTGTATGTTTCGGATTGCACGTTTGAATCTATGATTGCTCCTATTTTGGTGAATTCTTCCTCGCATAGCTTAAGGACAGCGTCTGCGTCCAGATTGCGGAAAATTGCTTCTGTCATCATTCCCAGCAGAAGCAGGCTGCCGAGCTCGAAGATGTCGCCCATCATGCCTGTCTCGCTGTATTCGAAAGAGGGTTTAAGTCTACCACGACCTTTAACCACAACAACATGACCATGTTCTCGCGCAATTTCTCCTAGAGGAGAATTATAGTTTGATGTCAACAATCCAATAGAGAATCTCGTGCTCTTCTTTTCTTTAATGTACCTTGCCAAGTCTTGCGCCATAACTAACGGGTCGTCAGACACCCCGCTACCAGAACTTATCAAAAGCAAGGTTTTCCGATAACGCCTTTCCAGCTCTGCAGCTGCGTCATACATGTTTCTTCCCGGGAAGCCAGGATCATCAGGTGTTAAAACCACCTTATTTCTCCATCCTATTTGGCTGATCGCGATCTGGCTCATCGCCGCGTTTAACGAATAAAGTGATCTGCCTGAGCCCCCGCACACCACGCAGTTAGCTGCTTTTAGTTCCTCGTAAAGTGGTGCTAAGCGTCTTTTTTCTATGTTGAGGATGTTGTCTCGTATTTTGTTTATGTAGCCTATGCTGCATATTTTGCTTCTGATGACACACGCACTCTCCACTAGAGACGAATTATCAACCATGCTATATAATTTGCCTTAAGCATGAATGCTGAATGTTGATTCAGAAAACAGAAAGTAAATCAGCTATTACCCGACAAAACTTTCATCTCAATCAAAAATGTTTATTACGAAGACGGTTATGTATGCAAAGGAGGAATCCAAAATGCATGCGAGAAATTACCGAGCCGTTAAAGGGCAAGCATATTCGAGAAAGGAATTTGTTAAAGGTGTCCCTGCATCAAAAATCAACAAGTTTACCATGGGTGACACAAAAGCAAAATTTGAAGTTGAAGCGAAGCTTCTTGCTCTGAAACCTGCCCAGATTCGCCACAATTCTTTGGAAGCTGCGCGCGTAGCTGCGAATAGGGTTTTGATGGACAAGCTGGTAAATAACTATCTTTTGCGTGTTCTTCCGTACCCACACACGATTCTTAGGGAAAACAAGATGATTTTTGGCGCGCATGCTGACCGTCTGCAGCAGGGGATGCGGGCTTCGTTTGGAAGACCGATAGGCACTGCGGCTCGTGTGAAAGCCGATCAGCCTATAATCGTAATCAACGTTAATGAAGAGCATGTGGAAATAGCTAAAGAGGCTTTGAAACGTGGAAGTGCTAAACTTCCAATTCCATGCCGAATAGTTGTCGAAAAGTTGCAGTTACAGGAGGCTGAGACAGTTGGTTGAGATGAGTCAGAATCTTGTTAGCTGGTTTGAGAATTTGAGAAAGACTGATATCCCGTCTGTTGGTGGCAAAAACGCCAACTTGGGCGAGATGATAAACGCTGGCATCCCTGTTCCGCCTGGATTTGCGATAACTGCTTACTCGTACAAGCGTTTTATTGAGGAAACGGGTATTGCCTCGAAGATTTATGAGATAATAAAAGAGACTGTTACAAACCCGAGCGACCCGAAACTATACGAGATTGCTTCTAAGAAGATTCGAGAGCTTATTGAAGCGACGCCTATGCCGAAAGAAATTGAGAATGCTATTCGCTCTGCTTACGAAGAGCTGGGTAGAAAGCTTGGAATGACTGATGTGTTTGTGGCCGTTAGGTCAAGCGCCACGGCAGAGGATCTGGCTGACGCGTCATTTGCTGGTCAACAGGAAACCTACCTCAACGTAAGAGGAATAAACGAGGTTCTTGAGAAGACAGTTAAATGCTGGTCGAGCCTTTTCACGCCCCGAGCCATATTTTACCGCACCGAGAAAGGCTTTGCCCACGAACGAGTCTTTATCAGCGTAGGAGTTCAAAAAATGGTAAACTCTAAAGCAGCAGGCGTCATGTTCACCATAAACCCGGTTACAGGCGACGCTAACCAGATAGTCATAGAAGGCAACTATGGACTTGGCGAGTCGGTGGTTTCGGGATCAGTGACTCCCGACGACTTCGTAGTTGATAAGAAAACATTAAACATAGTTGAGCGGCGCATAGCTAAAAAGCTGGTTCAATACGTTCGAGACCCAACCACGGGCAAAACGGTTCACGTGGAGGTTCCTCCTGAAAAGCAGGAGCAACCTTGCATAAGCGATGAGGAGATTTTGAAGCTTGCAGAGCTTGCTAAGCGCATTGAGCAGCACTATGGAAAAGCTCAAGATATAGAATGGGCGATTGACGCTGACTTGCCGTTTCCAAGTAGTTTGTTCATAACGCAGTCGAGACCTGAAACCGTGTGGAGCCAAGTTGCAGAAGTCGCTCCAAAACTTGAAGCTGAAAAGTCGAAGTCAACAGAAACTTTGAAAGTTGTTGTGAAAGGAATTGCAGCGGGCAAAAGAGGATTTGGGATAGGCACTGCTAAGGTGGTTTCAAGCATTGAGGAAGCGTCCAAAATTATGCAGAAAGGCGACATACTTGTGACTGACATGACTAATCCTGACTACGTGCCTTACATGAAGCTTGCAGGCGCGATAGTTACTGACAAAGGAGGCGTGACGTGCCACGCTGCAATCGTAAGTCGCGAGCTGGGGATACCTTGCGTTGTTGGCACTGAAAACGCAACTAAACTAATGATTACAGGCAAGGAGTATACGGTTGATTCAAGAAGCGGCGTGGTTTACGAAGGGTCAGCTCAATCATTAACCCAGCAGCTTTCCTCCGCGTCTGGCGTAACCACTTCTGGCGTAGCATTTTCTGGCGGCGTGGTGCAATCTGTGCCTGTGACGGCCACCAAGATTTACATGAATCTCGGGGTTCCCGAAAAGATTGAAGAATACAAGGATTTGCCCTTTGAAGGCATTGGTTTGATGCGCATAGAATTCATTCTCGCCAGCTACATTGGCGAACACCCAATGTCCTACGTCGACACAGGCCGCTCCCAAGTTTTCATCGACAAGCTGGCCGAAGGAATCGCCACAGTTGCTAGGGCAATATATCCACGCCCTGTTGTGGTGAGGTTCAGCGACTTCAAAACCAACGAGTATCGTGAGCTGAAAGGCGGCGAAAAGTACGAGATTTTAGAGGCCAACCCGATGCTTGGCTGGAGAGGCTGCAGCCGCTACATAAGCGAATGGTACGAGAAGGCTTACAGACTTGAATGCAAGGCAATTCAGAAATGCCGAAAGGAATGGGGACTAAAGAACGTTTGGGTTATGCTTCCAGTTGTGCGAACCGTTTGGGAAGCCAAAAAAGTGTTGGAAATCATGCGCCAAGAAGGCTTAGAAAGGTCTAAAGACTTTAAAGTGTGGTTCATGGCGGAAACACCTTCAATCGCCATTCTTGCAGACGAGTTTTCTAAGCTCTGCGACGGCTTTTCCATAGGCTCAAACGACATGACCCAAGGCATACTCATGATAGACCGCGACTCTGAGAGGCTTGGGCAAATGGGTTACTTCGACGAAAGGGATCCTGCCGTGCAAAGGATAATTGCCCACTTAATCAAAGTAGCACATGAAAACGGCGTAACAGTGTCGATTTGCGGCGAAGGCCCATCGAACCTGCCCGACTTCGCCGAGTTTCTGGTAAGAGCAGGGATAGACAGCATATCTGTGAACAACGACGCGGTAGTCGCCACCAAACGGCTTGTCGCAAGCATAGAAAGAAAAATAATGCTTGAGCAGCTTGCTGAGCAACACGAAAAAATGATTCGCGCTACTCAAAGGTCTAAGCAAGAACTTGAATGGGCACTAGAATAGCTGCTTTCCTTCTTTTTCTGTAGATTTTGCTTTGTTCATTTTTTGGCTGATGGGTTCAATGAAAAACCTCGATTTTGAGGAAGAAAGAGTAAAACAAGAAATAGAGAAACACGGGGCAAAAAGGGTTCTGATTCAGTTGCCGCAAGGCTTGAAGACTGAGGCGCTGCGTCTCGCCAGAGTTGTGGAAAAAGCAGGTGCTATTCCAATAGTTTCTGCGGATCCATGTTATGGAGCATGTGACTTGGCGACTTCTGAGGCAGAAAGTCTCGGTGCGGATCTGATGGTTCATTACGGACATTCAAGACTGGTTAAGCATGAACGCATCCCTACAGTATATGTTGAGGCAAGGGCCACAATAAACGTCGAAGATTCAGTCAAAAAAGCTTTGCTACTTCTTAGGAAACATGCAAAAATCGGGCTTGTCACCACCATCCAACACATTCAAACGCTTGACAGCGTAAGAGAAGTTCTCGTTCGCGCAGGCAAAACGGTTGTGGTTGGAGATACTGGGCGTCTAGAGTATGCAGGTCAAGTGATAGGCTGTGACTATAGCAACGCAAAATCTGTCGCCCAAGATGTTGACGCGTTTCTTTTTGTTGGAGGTGGGCTTTTCCACGCTTTAGGCGTGGCGTTGTCCACCGCAAAACCAACGTTTGTTGCAGATCCCTACGACAATAGGGCGTTTTCCATTTCTGAAGATGCTGAAAAAATCGTGAAACAACGGTGGGCAACCATTAAAGAAGCTAAAAACGCTCATAACTTCGCAGTTATTGTTGGATTGAAACAGGGGCAAAAGAGACTCGAAGAGGCGTTGGATTTAAAGCAGAAACTGGAAAAAGACGGGCGAACCGTTTGCCTTTTCGCGGCGAAAGAAATTTTGCCAGAAACCTTGCTTGACTTTCCATCCGTAGAGGCCTTCGTTAACACTGCTTGTCCAAGAATATCTTTAGACGACGCCTCAAAATTCAGCAAGCCGGTGCTCACACCGAGAGAAGCACTGGTCGTTATTGGCGAATTGTCATGGGAAGAGTTATGCAGAAAAGGCTTGCTAGAAAATTAGACCTAGAACTTCTGCTCTCGAAAATCAAACCACACCCAAATCCACAACCAAAACTTGAACAATACACAATTCCAGCTGACGTCGCGGCCACAATGCTTTACCTTGCTTCTAATGTTTACAACGACCTAGAGGGCAAAAGAGTCTTGGACTTGGGATGCGGTACTGGAAGGCTGGCTTTAGGCGCGGCTTTCTTGGGCGCAAAGCAAATTGTTGGCCTAGACTTGGATAAGGCTGCAATCAGAACTGCTGTGGAAAATTCGAAGCTTGTGGGTTTGAGCGGAAAGGTAGAATGGATAGTCGGCGATGTTGACGCTGTTGATGACTGTTTTGACACCGTGCTGCAGAATCCTCCTTTCGGAGTGCAGACCAGAGGGGCAGATAGAAAGTTTCTCAAAAAAGCTTTGGCTGTTGGCAGGAGAGTTTATTCTATCCATAAAAGCCCGAGAAAAAATGGAATTTCTGTTAAGAAACTGAAAAATGTTTCTGAAGGCATTGTTCCTATTGATGCTTCCCCCTTCTTAAAGAATTTTGTTGAAGCCCATAGAGGAAAAATCGTGGCCGTCTACGCCACCGTAATGTCGCTTCCCCACATGTTCGGTTTTCACACAAAATCCAAACATGAATTTATAGTTGACCTATATGTTCTAGAGCAGAAACATTGAGACAACGGCTAATTGCAACTTCGCATCAATGTTGAATCAAAAAGTTTATTGAGCGGCGTAGAAACTAAAGTTATCCTCGTTTATCGCGTATAAATGAGAAAACGGGTGTTGAAATGAGTTCAAAAAGCTTCAAACAGAAAACGGGGCAAATAGTTGTGCCAGGAGACCGTCTCGGGGTTATTGAGGAGTTTACTCCAAACACGGGAACATTTGTTAAGGACGGCGTTATATATGCCATGGTAGTTGGGCATGCCTTGCCAGATCTTGTAACGAGACACATAAGGGTTATTCCAGCAGAGTCCAAGGCGCCTGTTCCCAAGGTTGGAGATGTGGTGGTGGGTGAGGTTTCTAATGTTCAGCCTGACAATGCAACCGTAAGGATCTTTCAAGTTGGGGAAAAGCAGCTTTCTGGCGGTGTTTTTATCGGGATTTTACATGTTTCTGACGCGCACATGCGATATGTTGATTCAATGTTTGAGGTTTGCAGAGCAGGAGACGTGGTTAGAGCAAGAGTTATCAGCACAAAAAACCAACGTTATCATTTGTCTACCAAAGATAAGGATTTAGGCGTAGTTTACGGTTTCTGTACAAACTGTGGAGGTTTACTGGAGGCGAAACGTTTGGGCATGCGTTGCATGACGTGCGGCAAAGTGGATAAGCGAAAAACAGCCTTTGATTATGGGAAAGGTTTGGTTTATGCAGATAAGACGCGGGGTTGAGAGAGCATGAACGTGAAAGTTTTGAAGAGAACTCCGAACGAGTTAAAGTTGGAAGTTGAGGGAGTGGGGCACACTCTCTGCAATTTGTTGCAAGAGCGTTTGTTGGAAGACAAGAATGTCGAGATGGGAGGTTATGATGTTCCGCATCCTTTGTCTTCAAACGCCGTAATCTATGTTCGCGTGAAGGGCAAGGTTAAACCTGAAGAGGTTCTGAAAGAAGCGGTGGAAAGAGCGCGCGAGCTTAACAAAGGTTTCGGCGATGAGCTCAAGAAGGCTTTGAAGGAAATTTGACTTTAGACTTTATTTTCTGCAAAAGTAACGTTAAGCCATCTGTAGGTTTTTCCGCGTTCGCAATTGTACTAACGGTATCTTCAAGTGTAACGTATTTTTGTAGCCAAGCATAAACAATCAACGCCTCAGCCGCGTCAGCTAAATCGTGACTACTGGTTCTCGAAGGGGCGTATTCTCTCAATCCTGCTTTTTTCAGCGCTTCGGCAAGTAAAGCCCCTTTTACTTTTGTGGCTGATGGTTTTCCTTTTCTAACTGATAGGGCTAGTGAGTAAGCGAAATTAATGTATGCGTCGCCTAAAGAAGCCAAATCGTGGTCTTTAAACACGTCGTTGAGACTGTTGCATTTTTTCGCAAATAAAAAAAGTTCACGACGTTGCATGTAGGCCTACACTCACGTTGTGGTCTGCACCGGCAAAGTATAAATCAGTTACCTTTTTTCGGCAGGAAACGTCCTGTCTTCTTTTTGTACGCTAGGTAGTTTTCGCCAAATCTTTTTGTCAGCAACTCCTCTTCTTTAACCGCTACTTTGATGTACCCAGGTATTGCTGCAAGAGGAACTAGTGTAATTATGCTTGGCCACGTTAGGGGAAGGCTGAGAAACATGAGGAAATAGCCGAGATATGAAGGGTGGCGTACGTACTTGTATGGTCCCCAAGTTATGAGTTTGTGGTTTTCAGTCATTTTCCATGAGGTAGCATATCTGCCGCGGACGATAACGCTCCAGATGAATATTGCATATCCGCTTCCTGCGAGAAAGGTTCCGGCAAGTTGTAGTAGAGAAGCATACGAAGACTTGTAATAAAGAAGGTTATTGTTTTGAAGAAGGTTTGGAAGTTTTAAGGCTGCAAGCGAGTAAAAAATGGTTTCAATAAAGTAGATGAATGTGCCTAAGGCGGCTATGCTTACACCTATGCCTGATGGGCACTCTACTTCAGCGTATGGTTCTTTTCTTTCTGTTTGTTTGTGAGCTATCAAAATGTTGTAGAGGTTGACTGTAATGAAACAAGCTAAACACGTTAGCAGGAAGGACGCTGTAAGAAGTTCTGGTTCCATGGTTTAGCTTAAACCATAATTAGCTTATAAACTATGGGCACGTATTTTTCTTGTTTGGTTAGGAGAGGTATTCTATGCGGTTTCGCTCAATTAAGCCGGAAATTCGGGTTGTTGGAATGGACGATGGCGTTTTTGTCCCTCATACAAAGGGGTCAGCTTTGGTTATCGGCGTGGTTTTCCGC
>JAWAPV010000015.1:0-13289 GCA_038894255.1 Bathyarchaeia archaeon | reverse complement strand
TGATATTATCAGTTAAGGTGTATAGATCGCCGTCACGCTGAATTTTATCAGTGCCTTCGACAATTCCGTCTGCTCTTATGTAAATAGTGTCGTCAGCTTTAACCTGCTGTACATCAACTGAAAAAGTCAACACCACAGCTAGAATTAGCTCCAGAACTGTCCATGCGATCAACCCATTCTTCTTCATACTTGCGCCCTCTCATACAGCAAAGAGAAAAACGCAAATCCTACAGAAGCCCTCTTTAAGCTCTTCGCATGTAAAAGAGAAACCAAATTCTATAGCAAATGCATCTTTCTCCAACCACAAAATTCCAAACAGCATCTATATATTTTTTGGTGAAAAAGCATATCTTGCAGAAACTCACTTTTTCGTTTTACTCTTCAGTTTGCTTTTCTGTTTACAGCAATGAACTAACAGTTGACCGCGAATATTAATTATCTTATTCACCACAAAAAGAAAATGACAACAGAAACTGGTGGAGATCTATCGGTTGACAAAACCATCTTTTATAGAGCTTGTAACCTTATTTCTTGCCCTTTTGCTTTATTATTAAACTCTACTCCTATGTTTGAGTAGACCAGAATGGCGGCGAACCATGCGGCTGTGCTTAGCGCGTTCATGTTGCCCTTGAAAATTTTTTCTTTAATGAATCCTTCAATTGTGTCCGGTCGAGCGCCAACTCTACGTGCTCCTATCTCAACCCAGCCGCGCCTACTCTTAAGATGTTCATATAAACTTAGAAACATTTTTTTGGTCATCTTGATTGGAAGCTTATCTATCCAGATATAATCCTCTGACACTTCAACTATTGTAAAAGGAAAACTCCTTTTAGGGTTCAATAAAGGTATCCGCTTTCCCTTATTAGACTTCGCGAACTCCGATATTCTTTCCCAAATTACATCTTGGCCAAGCATAAATAACGTGTTTATTTGATGTGAATATTTTATAAAAAAAGTTTGCGCAACACCTGCAGTTTTTAAAGCTACTAATTCATAAATGCTTTGTAAAAAAATTCTCCACCCTATCTTGCTGTGTGCATGTGTGTTTGTATATAGGCGGGTATAGGGAGAGGAGTTGAGTAGAAGAAGGTGATTAAGAGCTGAAGAGATAGCCTAAAAAAGCCTTTTCTTGGCTTTGTGTTTTGGGTTCAAGTCTTTACTGAGAGGATTTACATTGCCGACTTGAACAAGGTTCTCAAAATCTCTTTCTCGATGTCTTCAACAGATTTGTCTGCATTTATAATCGTCCAGTTTCCGCCTAAAGCCAGCGAAAGTGCTCTCTGTCTAATCAGTTCTAATTTCTCTAGATTTTCGAACATTTCCAGTTTCTTTCGAGTGCTTCTTATTCTTGTGTAGGCTTCCTTCGGTGTGACATCAAGAAAAAACATAAAGTCTGACGTGGGAACGATAAAAGCAAAAAAGTGATATGCAACAATAAACAGCGGCGAAGGCAGATAGGCGGTTCCCATCAAGTAACGAACAAAAATAACATAGTCATATCTTCTCCATGAAAAGAGTAGAATCGAACGAACAACATCAAGCATGTAAAAGAACGCAGCAGCAAAATGAGCACTTTTCCCTTTTAGATAAAGAAACTTTTTGGTTTCAGTTCCGAGAAAGTTGTCATCAGAGGGATGAAAACGCAGACAAACGCTATTTCCTCGTTTTCTAAGATAATCGCTTAGCCTTAATGCTTGGGTGGTTTTCCCTGAGGCATCCAGCCCATCAATTATCACAAAAACCAAGCGATTAGATACCCCCTCCGAGAACTGTAAAAACTAAAGCACATGAAATGGGCACAATTAGATTATCAAAACCTAAGGGTGAAACCCCCTCAAGTAAGGTTGCAGCAATGGTCGATGCGAGAAGTGGAAGTATTTTGTCAAAGACCGAAAATGAATATAATGTGGAAAAGAAAAACAGTCCAATGAAAAGACTAAGAAAACTGGCAAAAAACATAGCCACAGAGCCTTCCAGACTTTTGTCCGCGAAAAAATGGTATCTTTTTCTGCCGTATCTTTCGCCTACAATAGAAGCTGCGGCATCACCATAAGCCAAGGGCAAAACCCCAGCCGCGATTATATATGGCTTAGAGGCAAAGAACAACGCCAAGACCGTGTAGGAGATAGCGTAGAAAACAAGTCCCAAACTGTGTCCTTTTTCAGTTATGCTTGCAAGCCCCATCAGCCTTTTTCCGATGTTTGGGAAGGGAGAGTAAGGGGAAACAAGGAATGTAATCAATATGAATGGGGCTGCAACTAAAACTGGGTAGATGTTCGAAGTGAAGAAGGGAATAACGAATGGAAGGTTCCCAATCATTGCGTGCAGGAACTTTCGAGAAGTCTTGATTGAGACGTGGAATGTCTTGCTAATTATACTTGAAGCAAGAATGAAAAGCAAGATGTATGCATAACAAAGGAGCATCAAAGAAATGTTCCACAGAATCTCCTCGTCAAACATGTAGGCACCTTGGCATCAGTCTCGATCCTAATCGTAATCTTTCAAAGTCATATAAGAATGATGATTTCCGTGTTATGTTTCTAACTTCCCACTTTGAACCTTTTCGCCAAATGTTCCAAAGGTGATGTTAATCTCCCACGAATTTATTATGAATCACAAGTTTTCCCCTTTAGGCCTACAACACTCCTTTTTAGGTAGGCTCGACTCAGCTTAACTGGAATCGCAGTTGCAATGTCTATAGCAAAACTTTAAATCAGCAGCATCGATTAAAATTACGCAGGTATCGTGGGACAGACCGAAAAAACTTAGCTAGGGGATAATTGCGGGGTTGCCCTAGCCTGGTAGGGGGCAGGCCTGCTAAGTCTGTGACCGAATGGTCGCGTGGGTTCAAATCCCACACCCCGCGCCACGCCTTTTTGTTGCAGACTTTTGGAGCGCGTTTTATCCTTTTTTTACAGGATTTTTTCTTGTTTTTTTCTGTTTGCACAAGTCAAACATTTGAACGGCCTTGCGCACGTGTGGAATCGTGATGGAGCCGCCTACAACTAAGGCTATGTTGAGTGCTTCGAAGAACTCTTTTTCTGTCACCTTTTCTTCTACGCATCTGACGACATGGTAGGTTATGCAGTCGTTGCACCTAAGTACTGTTGACGCCACAAGCCCCATCAGCTCCTTAGTTTTCACGTCTAAAGCTCCCTTTTCGTAAGCTCTGGAGTCAAGGGCGAAAAACCGTTTAATTCCAAGGTTGTCAGCTGACAGTATGCGCTGGTTCATGCGCTCTCGGTATCTTCTAAACTCTTCCAGCTCATCCCTCATGAATCTCACACAATTATCTACTGACCTTTCTTTCTTAATAAGAAGTTTTACGCAGGCACATGACTGTCAACTAACGTCTTTATATGCCGTTCGCACGTATTTCTCCTCAATAGGCGAGCCATGCATGAAGGTTCTTTTTGTGTGTTCAGGCAACGCCCACCGCAGCCCACTTGCAGAAGCCCTACTCAAAAAAGCCAGGCCAGATTGGGCGGTGGATTCGGCGGGAATAAGCGTCTCAATTCCGATAGCCGAGCAGGTGAAGCGCTACTTGGCAAAGGAGAGCGCTGAAGCTTACCTCAAAAGTTTTCCTGAAGCGTTAGCCACCAAAAAGGTTGGTTCCTACGACCTTGTTGTTGCTATGGAGCAGAAGCACAGAAACTATGTTTTAGCCGCCTATCCCGATTGTGTGGATAGGGTAGTTGTTTGGAACATTGAAGACCCGTATTTTATGTCGCCTGAAGAGGCGGAAAAAATCTACAACCGCATAAAAGAAAAAGTACAGCAGTTAGCTGGGTCCATGTAGAGGCTACTTTTTTGTTTTCATGGTTACGGGTTAAGTGGAAGCTTCCCTTTTCTCTAGTTCTTTGACGAAGCTTTCGTATTGCTTGATCCCGAGTTCCCAGAAACGCGGGTCGGCAACCTCTAAGCCGACGATTTTGCCGATTTCCGCGGGCGAGAGACTGCTGCCCGCAGAAAGAACTTTTTTGAACTTTGGCACGAACTCCGCGCCTTTTTCAAGGTAGTTCTGATAAAGCGCGTACACAAACAATTGTGCATACACGTACGGGTAATTGTAAAATCTGAAGTTGGCCATGAAATAGTGCGGTTTCATGGTCCACTCTGCCCGCATAACATCAAACCAGTCAACTGTGTCGCCGTAGATTCGGTCTCTGGCCGCTGTCCAAAAATTGCAAACGGATTTGTAATCCAAATATTCTCCGCGTTTAATGGCGTCGTAGAGGCTCTGCTCAAACCACACTCGGGCCGTGACTTGGAAAATCACCATGCCCGCCCCGTCCAGAACTCGGCATAGAATCGCCTTTTTTTCTTCGTCTGTTTTGGCTTCGCTGAGCAGAAGGTCTGTAACGAGAAGCTCTCCAAATATGGAAGCAGTCTCCGCAACCACCATGGGGATTCTGGAGTTCAAAATGGTTTGTTCCCTCTCAAAATGGTAATCGTGAGTTGCATGGCCAAGCTCGTGAGCCAAAGTGTAAACATCATTCAAGTTTCCGTTGAAGCTTTGGAGAACAAAGGCTGATTTGCCGCTGGGCCAGCCAGCGCAGAAAGCGCCGTTCCGCTTGCCGAACCGTGGCGAAGCGTCAATATGGTTTCTTGCAAACATATCCTTAACAGCAAAAGCATAGTCCTCGTCGAACTTGCTGTATGCCTTAACAACAAGCTCTCTTGCCATTTCATAGCTAAACCTTATCACTGGTGCGTTCGGCAAGGGAGCAACAATGTCATGGCAACCAAGCTTCGGCAAGCCCATCAGCTTGGCTTTAAGCCTCAAATATCTGTGATACAAGCCTTTGCTGTTTTCACAGACTTTCAGCAAGTTGTCAATAACGGGTTGTTCCACGTCATTTGCTATCAAGCTCGCGTGCATGGGAGACTCGTATTTTCTTCTTTCGCAAACGTTTATCCAGTCGTTGCAGATGTTTCTCAGAGCGGAACAGAATATCTCGCCGTCCTTATCCAGAAGGCCGTAAATGGCCTTGTTTGCCGATTCCCGCGTGGCTCGGTCAGGATGAGCCAGCAAGCCATTAGCCTCTCCATAAGAGAGTATCTTCTTTTTGCCTTCCACTTCCACCTCAAACGTGCGAGTGTTCAGCCATTTGCTCTGCAGCTGCTGCCATGCTTCTACGCCAAACTGGTCTTTTTCGATAATCAGTTTTTCTTCAACTTCAGACAGCTGGTGAGGAACCTGCCTCCGAAGCCTTTCCAAAGCATGCTTGTAATTTGCCAGCGAAGCGTTCTTAAGCAGTTCGGGTTTTTCGTAAACAAGTCTTCCGGTTTCAAGTTCGAAAAACGCCAATGTCTTATCCAATTTTGCGCCCAGCTTCGTGACCTTGTCAAAAAGTTGTTGGGTGTCAGGCAACGTCATGTTGGCTGCGAACGAAAGATTAGCAAATAAGGAAAGGTCTCGGCGCTTTAGGATGTAAGCTTCCCATTCTTGAAGAGCCTTCAGAAGTTCTTCCGCTGATAGATTCTTGATTTTTCCATGATATTTTTCTGCAAGAGCTTCAGCCATTTTAGCTATGTTATCCATTGCTTGTTGTATTGAGGGGTCGGTTGTGCTTGGGAAAATTTCTGACAAGTTCCAGCAGTATTCCTTTTCTGTCATTAGGATGTTCCCTTCACAGTAAGCTTCTAGAAGAGTTTTGAAGATTTAATGTTTGGCTTCCTAAACCTCGTACGCGTTCTGGTTTAAATTATTTTAAAACTTTTAAGAATCATGTTAACGCTGGCTACAATCAGCATACCCGCAAACACCAAGCTTAGGCTGCGACTTGAGAACTTCTTAAGCGAGTAAGCGCCCACTTGTGCGCCAAAAATCGAGCCTACGCCCAAAAGAACTGCAGTTTCAACATTCACGTTTCCTTGGCTGAGATGGCCGTAAACTCCTGTTATCGAAGTGAATATCATGATGTACATGGAAGTCGGGATGCTGAAGTGTATGGGAAAGTCTAAGACATAGCACATTATTGGCACTAGAACTGTTCCGCCTCCTACCCCCAGTAATCCTGAAACTACTCCTCCAAAAAAGCTTAGGCCGAATCCTAAAAGCAGTTTTTTCTTATTTTCGAATAATGTTTTCTCGAAAAGGGGGTCTTTTGAAAGGTTGTCTTTTTTGTTTTTTGCTGATTGAGCTTTCCATATCATTTGGATTGCGACCATAATAAGAAATATGCCAAAAATTAGGCCAATCCAAGGCTTAACCTCTGGAATCCCTAGAAGCGTAGAACCGACGTAGCCGCCGGGAGCTGTTGCAAGTATCAAGATTGCTCCAATTTTGAAGTATATTCGTTTTTGTTTTGTGTAGTTGACGGTGGAGGCGATGGAAGTTAGGATTATCGCGGCTAGGCTGGTTCCAATCGCTATCCACGGTGGAAAACCGTAAAGTAAAGTCAATAGGGGAACTATGAATATGCCACCACCGACGCCTGTGAGTGCCGCGGCTATTCCGATTAGGAACCCCGACAGCGGAAGTAGCCATTCCCACAAGTTGAATCACGGCGTTTCTATGTTTTTTGAGTTACGAAGACGGTGAAGACTAGGATTTAAGCGTAACACTTCAAAGTGCAGAGATAGTATGGCTTGGCGTTAGTTTTGTAACTTGAGGAGAGGCCTGTCCAAAGAGGGCTTGACTTGTTTTTCCGGCATTGTTCTATAATGCAACTGTATTTTTGGCTCGAAACGTAAGCAATAGCATAATCTGCTTAGCTGTTGACAAAAACGTGTTTTCTTTGTTTTTCGGATAATCTTATATTCTCCAGTTGTCTCACAAAACATGTAACAATTTAGTGGGGTGAAGAATACATGGCGAAAAAGGGTTCAAAATACAAGTGTGAAAATTGTGGGCTTGTGGTTGTTGTTGATGAAGCTTGCGGCTGCAGCGCCTGCGACTTGATATGCTGCGGGGCTGAGATGAAAGAAGTTAAGTCTAAGGGAAAGAAGTAATCTAACGCTTATCCTCTTGCTTTCAAGCTGCTCTTTTTCCATTCTTCCCTGATTTTGGAAATAAAGTCTTCCGTGTCTTTAGCCATTTTTTTTACTTCCCGCCAAACAGCCGAGCAGCTCTTGTATTCTACGCCTACAATGCGGTGAATCAGTCTATCCAGTTCTTTCTTGTTTTCGCTGGTTACTTCTATGCCTGCTTTTCAAAAATTTCTTGAAGATATCTAAAATAGCACGTTATACCGTCTCACAAGTTTGCGTTTTTCGTCTACTTTCCTAATAATAATTAAAATTTCATAAAAGCTTTGACCGTTACCTACTAACCTTTTTTTGAAATGTTCAAACCCAGCAAATCTGGTTTTTCTTACATTATTCTAGCTTTGGCGCTTTTTGTTGTCGGCTTAGCTGAAGCAACCACTACCACTTTTGCCTTGAGCGGTGGTGAAGAAAAAACGATAGTTTTAGGCTTAGCGGCAGAAGACCGCGTGGTTATTCAGTTCACGGTTGCCGGAGAGCCGGGTGATAACGCCGTTTATTTTAATATGACCTTTCCCAACGGCACGGTAGTGTCTTTTGGCAAGGTTGGCAGCTTCAGCTATTCTTTTGTCTGTGCGAAGTCGGGTAATCATGTTCTCCGTTTCTCTAACGCGGCTTCAACTCAGGAAAAAGTCGTTAGTTTGAATTACGAGGTTCAGCATTACATTTTTGGGATGCCGCAGATGCTTTTTCTTACGTTGATAGTTGTTCTGGTTTGCATTGTGATGGTCGCGGTTTTCGTTTTTATGGGAAAACAGCGATGACAAAGGCATCCGCATGTAAAAATCATTTATACTAATCGCAATACAGATACTTGTTCTCGGTGAAAGACGTGTTAGTTACAAACAAGGATTTGCTTGTGCCCGCCCGAAAGAACGGTTACGCGGTTGGAGCTTTCAATGTGAATAATTTGGAAATTGTCTTGGCTGTTGCCGAAGCCGCTACTGAGGAGAATTCTCCTGCCATAATTGCGGTTACGCCTAGCGCTATAAAATACGGGGGGCTAGTGTTTCTATCAAGAATCGTGCGAACTGCTGCGGAAAATGTTTCCGTGCCCATGTCTCTGCATCTTGACCACGGAGAGGACTTTGAAACCGCTCAGAAATGCATCAATGCAGGCTTTACTTCCGTGATGATTGACGGTTCGCACCTCAAGTTTGAGGATAATGTTGCTCTGACAAAGCGGGTTGTTGATGTTGCGTATCCAAAAGGAGTTTCGGTTGAAGCCGAGCTTGGAAGGCTTGCTGGCGTGGAAGAATCAACTGTTGAAGAAAAAGACGCGATATTAACTGACCCCGATGCTGCGGAAGAATTTGTGGAAAAGACAGGGGTGGATGCTCTTGCGGTTGCGATTGGCACTTCTCACGGCGCGTACAAGTTTAAGGCTGAACCCAAACTGGATTTTGAAAGGCTTGAAGCGATAAGAAAAAAAGTGAGCATTCCGCTGGTTTTGCATGGCGCTTCAAGCGTGCCCGCGTGGATTATCGAAAAAGCCGCCAAATACGGGGCTCAGCTTGAAGGAGCCAAGGGCATCCCTGAAGAGCACATTAAAAAAGCCATAAGCATGGGCATAGCAAAGATAAACATAGACACCGACCTTAGACTGGCTTTTACCGCGACTGTTCGCGAAGTCTTGGCAAAGTCGCCAAAAGAGTTTGATCCTCGGAAAATCCTCGGCCCTGCGAAAGAAGCAATGAAAGAAGTTGTTAAGAGCAAGATGCGCCTATTCGGTAGTTCTGGAAGAGCAAACATGCAAAAGTAAAGGTGGCTAAATTGAAAGTTGGAGTTTTAAGCGGTGGCGGAGACGCTCCGGGCATCAACGCCGTGATAAGAGCAATAGTCAGAAAAGGGATTCAAAACTATCGTTACGAGGTTGTCGGCATCAGAGACGGATGGCACGGGCTGCTCGCGGGGCAGTTCTTGCCGCTTGATTTGAAGTCTGTTTCAGGGATTTTGCCTCGTGGCGGCTCGATTTTGGGCACCTCTCGGACGAACCCGTTCAAAAGCAAAGAAGAACCCAAAAAGGTTCTCAGAAACGCCAAAAAGGCGGGCATAGACGCCGTTATCGCTATAGGCGGAGACGACACGCTTACAGTGGCTCAAAAAATGAACGAGCTTGGCCTCAAATGCGTAGGCGTGCCAAAGACAATTGACAATGACTTGTACGGGACTGACTACACTTTTGGCTTCATGTCTGCCGTCGCCATGGCCACTGAAGCGCTTGACAGGCTGCACACAACCGCCGAAACACATCACCGCATCATGATCCTCGAAGTCATGGGCAGATACACGGGCTGGATTGCGCTGGCGGCAGGCATCGCTGGAGGCGCTGACGCGATTCTTATTCCTGAAAAACCCTTCGCAATCGAGAAGCTCTGTGAATATGTCAGGCGCAGACAGGAACGCGGCAGAAATTTCAGCATAATTGTGGTGGCTGAAGGTGCTAAACCAAAGGGCGGAAAAGAGATGGTTTACAGCGAAACAGTAGACGAGTTTGGTCATGTTCGCTTGGGCGGCGTGGGCTACTATCTTGGAAAGGAACTCGAGAAACGTTTAGGAATCGAAACCCGAGTGGTAGTTCTCGGGCATCTGCAGCGTGGCGGATCACCAACACCTTTCGATCGCATACTCGCAACACGCTACGGCATAGCCGCAATCGACTTGGTTCACAAGAAAAAGTTCGGGCACATGGTTGCCCTGAAAGGAAACAAGATTACATCAGTCCCTTTGAAAGAAGTCATCGGCAAAAGGAAAAGCGTGGACCTTGGACTTTACAGAATAGCCGAAGTGTTTTTCGGTTAAACCCTGCAAAGCCTAAGTTGATAAAGCATCCGCCAGTTTAAGCAGACTCATGTCAAAAGGTTTCTCTTTGCTACATGATTCTTCAAGGCTTATGCTGACTGTTTTTCCGCTTTGAAGTCCAACTATTCTATTTCCGTTCTTATTTAGTAACTGCCTCATCGCCTCTTCCGCAAACAAGCTTGCTAATAATCTGCTTCGTCCTGTTGGAGCGCCTCCCCTTTGTGCATAACCCAAAATGCTTAGCCTAACCTCGCTGCCTGTAGCTTTCTCTATGGCTGCTACAAGACTGCGGGTGTCGCCTACTCCTTCCGCCGCGACTATTATCCAGACCTCTTGCCTTTTGCCTTGTTCTCCTTTAACCTTCTTATCACCTTCTCCATATTCATCACTATTTCCGGAATCAACACTACTTCAGCTCCAACCGCTAAACCCACAGCAGCGGCGAGAAAACCTTTTGTTCGTCCCATAACTTCGACTATAAAGATTCTTTCGTGAGAAATCGCAGTGTCCCGTATTTTGTCAATTTCGCTGACAGCAGTGTTCACGGCGGTATCGAAGCCTATTGTTTCATCTGTGCCAAAAACGTCATTGTCAATTGTTGCCGGCACTCCTACAATATGCGAACCAGTTTCCTTGCTGAGTTCCAATGCGCCTCTAAAAGACCCGTTTCCCCCTATAATTACAAACCCGTCAACCTTGTTTTTTTAAGCGTTTGCTCCGCCTTTCTAAGACCCTTTTCCGTTTTTGAACCTGGGGCTTCTTGACGTGAAAAGGATGGTTCCGCCTAACTGGATAATTCCGCCAACAGACCTAGAAGTTAGAGGCCTAAAAGTGTTGGTCAACAAACCTTCCCATCCTCTTTCGAAACCCAAAACCTCCGCCTTATGCAAAGCGGCAAGGCGAACCAACGCTCTTATTGCCGCATTCATGCCTGGAGCATCTCCACCTGTGGTGGCAATCCCGATAGTTTCCATTTCTTCTCATCCTTCAAGCTTCCTAATATTCGAAGTTGGGAAATAAATTTGCCCTTTCTTATGACAACAACATAACCAACCGCTACTTTCTACCAAAAGCACCTTTAGCAGCTCAACTTATCTTTCCCTTTTTCTTTGCAGTTGCACGAGGCCAAAAGGTGGGCAAAGTTTTATAGTGTTCTATTTGTTATGGTTCTTTTGCGGTGGGTCTTAGGCGGGGGGCTAGGGGTCCCTTGTACCGTAAACCCTCTACAGGACGGGCTGACAGCAGAGGTTGAGGCGTCTAAGGCCGACGGGCTCTCATTTCCGAAGCCGTGAATATCCGTCCCTTGGGGCTGGCGGTCACCGGGCGGCTTCCGTAGGGAAGCCGACTTCAGTGTTTGCCAGGCGAATCTGGCTAGGCCCGGGAGGGAGCAACCTAAGTCTGGGCGTTCAGCGCTCAAGGGGGTGCGGGTACGAGTGTAGGGTCTGTGGGGCTCGGCGGAGTCTGGGCGTCGAACCTCTGTGATCCACCGCTCTAAGTTGATTATTTTTGCGGTGTTTGTTCTTTTAGTTTCTTGCTTTCTGTGGCGATAAGTTCCGCGTACTTCCAAGGGTTGCAGTAAACTTCGCCAGCGGAAAACTCGTAAACTTGATAATTTCTTTTTTCTAGGTAGGCTTTTCTTTTTTCATCTCGCCAAACTCTGGGAACTTCGTTGTGATATGGGCCTTCCACGTCAACGACGATTGAGGGGGGAATCAGAAAATCAACAACATACCTGCCTATTCTTACTTGGCGTTTGTAGTTTACTTTTCTTTTGTTAAGTTCAGCGGCAAGCTTGTCTTCGGTTTTGGAGATTTTTAATTGTCTTTTTCTTCCACTTGTAATCAAAGGTTTTCCTTCTTTGTATCTCTGATAATAAATATCTTTTGTAGCATTTATAAATCTACAAATAAGTGGCTGCGTTTGGAAAGTGATAAATTGAGTGAAGCATATTTAAAAGGAGAAGTGTCTGAAAATGGCGTTCAACGAGGTTCGTAGAGATTATTTACTTGACCGTTGGGTAGTAATTGCAACTTCGCGAGGTCGTCGCCCCACAGATTTCTCGAAAGCAAGAAGCGAGCAGGAAAAGACAAATGCTTGTCCCTTGTGCCCTGGAAACGAGCATATGACTCCTCCCGCAACTCTTGTGTATCTTAAATCGGGCAAGGGGTTTTCAAAGACCAAAGACGAGAACGGGTTTAGACACAAAGACTGGCTGGTTCGGTGCATACCTAATCTTTATCCCGCTTTTACTCCTCCACAGAAGAGAGTTAGCCGAAAACAAGCTTCAACCGGGAACTTTGCTCTCGCCGTAGGTCACCATGAGGTTCTGGTTGAGTCTCCGGATCATAAGGAGCATCCTGCAGACGCCCGTGTCTCGCAGCTTACGCTTGTTTTGAACGCGTATGTTGACCGGCTTCGGGAATTGTCTGCCAAGTCTTATGTGCGGTATGTCTCAATATTCCGCAATCACGGTTTAGAAGCTGGGGCTTCTCTTTCTCATGCTCACAGCCAACTGATTGCCACTCCGACGGTTCCGCGTACGGTTGCTGAAGAACTTGAGGCAAGCAGAAAGTACTGGAAACAAAAAAAGAAATGCGTTTTCTGCAATATTATCGAAAAAGAATCAGCGGGACCTAGACTTGTTTTAGACAGCAAGGACTTTGTGGTTTTCACGCCCTACGCGAGTGTTCACCCGATGGAGTTCTGGATTTTTCCTAAGAAACACTCGGCTACATTGCTGAGTTTACCGCCAAAAAGTTTGAAAGTTCTTGCAGAAACTATGAAAAAGTGCCTACATGGTTTGAAGACGCTTGTTAATAACCCGCCTTACAATTATGGTTTTCACCAAGCCGTTGACAAGAGTGCGGCCTCGCATTATCATTGGCACTTAGAAGTCTATCCTAAACTTGCAATTTGGGCAGGCTTCGAAAAAAGCACAGGCATGTACATAAACACGGTTACTCCTGAGGTTGCCGCTGAAAGTCTTCGGAAAACACTTTCATTTTAGCGTCAAAACTTCTTTTTCGTGTTTTGGCCTGATTTGCATGACGTCTTCAACGTAAGCTCTTAGCGGTTCAGCCACGCTCCACGCTTGGGAAATGCATCCTTTAGGGTTATGTGGGGGGTCGCCATCGAAAACTTCGCTTATAGTTCCCAACCCAGCGTCAAGAATCTGCTTGCTGAAAAGCGGATATAGGAAGTTCTTCATTGCGTATTCGCGTCTGAAGTCGTTGGCTCCTTTGGTTTTGAGAAAGGCGGTTGTGAAAGGCCCAAGCAGCCACGGCCACGCCGTCCCGTTGTGGTATGCCAAGTCGCGGCTTGTTCGGTTTCCTTCGTAGACTCCCCTGTATCCGGGGTCGCTTTTTGCCAAGGTTCGCAAGCCATAGGGGGTTAAATGCTCGCGGTGAACAGCGTCTACGATTTTTTCGTTTCTCGAACTGTCGAGCATGTTGAAGTCTAGGAAAACCGCTATAATCTGGTTGTGCCTCAAGGTGCTG
>JAWAPV010000014.1:0-14084 GCA_038894255.1 Bathyarchaeia archaeon | reverse complement strand
GGTTCCACGTTTAAAGCAAACCCAGCGCTAGGAGAAAAATTTCCGAACTTTTGCTTCTGCTCGCCGCAGGTTTCACTACAACCACTCGGCTGAAGTATTTTTTGGTTTTCTTAACAAAATCGTCAAGCATGTCTCCCTGGAAAACCTTAACAAAAAAATTTCCTCTAGGCCTTAACGTTTCAAGAGCTATTTGCAAGGCTTGCTGCGCCAAATCTATTTGTCTTGCGTGATCTACTTCCCACACTCCAGAAATGTTAGGCGAGGCGTCACATACCACGGCGTCAGCCTTTCTGGGAATAAGCTCTTTTACCATTCTGACTGTTTCTGGGTCGCCGATGTCGCCTTGAACTGTCCTCACGTTGCTTTCCAAGAAGGGTTCCACCGCTTTCAAGTCGACACCTAAGACAAAGCCTTCACTTCCGACAATAATTCGCGCAGCCTGAACCCAGCCGCCAGGCGCTGAACCAAGATCAACGACAACATCGCCTTTCTTTATGAACTTGTATTTTTTTGCAGCTTGAAGGAGCTTGTATGCTGCCCTAGATCTAAACTTCTCTTCTTTAGCCTTCTTGTAGTAATAGTCTCTTTTTCTGTCTTGCAGCCATGCTTTAGGCAAGGCTAGCTGTCACCCAACATGCCGGTGTCTTTTTGGGTGGCAGAGAGAAGCCACTCTGTGAGTCTTTCACAGTTCTGCGGAGAAATGGCGCTTGACGGGTCGCATCTGGAGTTGGTTGGGCACATTAGGCAGGGGCAGTCTGCTATAGAGTCTATTGAGGAAGGCATCCGTTTCGGAAACAGCCTATAGGTCCACCGTCCATCGCGAAGTTCCTTTTCTCTGCGAATAAGGCCTTTGTTTTCAAGTTTTATCGATATTCTGGAGCCTTCGCGGCTACTTGCGCCTAGGTGACGCCAAAGGTCAGACTGGAGAATACCTTCCGGTCCAGTGTTCATTACGAACTGCAGAGCCTTATGTTCGATATCGTTACGCTTAGGCATTTTTCATCCATTTCCCGTTTTCGGCATTAATATATGCGCAGTTTTCAAATAAAAATGTGTATGCTTAATATCGAGAAAAACAATGTTGAAACACGAGAAAAACAGGCTAGGATAAATAGAATGTATTGTCTCGGGATAGAATCCACCGCAGACGATTTCGGCGTAGGCATATCAACATTTGACGGTAAAATCCTAGCAAACATAATAGACGCTTACATGCCTCCACAAGGCGGAATCCACCCCAGAGAAGCCGCAAGGCACCATGCTGAAGTGGCTCACGAAGTCTTAGAGAAAGCTTTTAGTAAAGCAGGTGTGAAGCCGAAAGAACTATCCATCATCGCGTTTTCCCAAGGGCCCGGCCTTGGCCCGTGCCTTCGCACAGGCGCCACAGTGGCCCGTGCTTTGTCTTCTTACCTTAACGTGCCATTAGTCGGTGTTAACCATTGTGTGGCACACATCGAGATTGGCAAACTGGCGTCCGGCGCGGTTGACCCGATTACGCTGTACGTTTCGGGAGGAAACACTATTGTTGCTGCTTTTGACGCTGGGCGCTACCGCGTTTTCGGCGAAACCTTAGACATTGCTTTAGGAAACTGCTTGGACGTGTTTGCTAGACAGGCTGGGTTTCAGCGGAAACATGGTTTGCCTTTTGGCGCCATCGTGGAAAAATGTGCTTCTAAGGGGAACCGGCTGATTCGGCTACCGTACACCGTAAAGGGCATGGACACCTCTTACAGTGGCTTGTTAACAGCGGCCGTTAGCTTGTTGAAGAAGAATGAGTATAGGCTTGAGGACTTGTGCTACAGTTTTCAGGAAACCGCGTTTTCCATGGTCACGGAAGTTACGGAAAGAGCTTTGGCGCATACCGAAAAGAAAGAGGTTTTGCTGACGGGCGGAGTAGCTGCCAACAAGAGATTGCAGTCCATGATTAGGAGCATTGCAGAAGAGCATGATGCAAGGTTCAACGTTGCGCCAAGCCAGTTTGCGGTTGACAACGGCGCAATGATAGCTTGGACAGGAGCACTAGCATACCAACATGGCGTTGTAACCCCTGTTGAAAAAAGCTTCGTGAAGCTCCGCTGGCGGCTTGAAGAGGTTGAGATTCCATGGATAAAGTAAAGCCGCCTTTGCTGATTAAGAAAGGAGCCGAAGCCAACCTATACCTAACAGAATGGCACAACCGAAAAGTAATAATGAAGAAACGCTTGCCCAAAAAGTACCGCCCCCCAATGCTGGATGAGCAGATTAGATTTTACCGAACAATCCACGAGCCGCAGCTAATGCACGAGGCGAAAAAAGCCGGTGTGTCCACACCAACAATATTTCTGGTTGATGTTAAAAACGCGACAATAATCATGGACTACATAAATGGCAAGCAGGTTAAACTGGTTTTAAGCAGTTTTTCCAAAGCAAAGAGACGAAAGCTATGTTTCAAAATTGGCGAATTAATAGGCAAGCTTCATGGGCACGGAGTAGTTCACGGCGACTTAACAACGTCAAACATGATTCTAAACTCGGAAGGAAAAATCTTCTTTGTGGATTTCGGGCTTGGAGAAAAGACAAGAGAGCTTGAAGCTAGAGGTGTTGACTTGCATCTTATGAAAAGGGCTTTGCAAAGCGCGCATTTTCGGTTAGCTGACGAATGTTTTAATGCCGTTGTTGAAGGCTACTCGAATGTTGTAGGCGGTGAGATGGTGAAAAGCGTTTTAGATAAGATAAGGGAGATAGAGACAAGGGGAAGATATGTTGCTGAAAGGAAAGGCGAGTAGGCATGATTAAGACTGTTTGGTGTGTCACCTTTCACGTTTCGGACTTGGAAAAAGCCGCGAGGTTCTATGAAGAAGTTTTGGGTTTAGAAAAGAAGTATGAGTATTCAAGTTATGTTGGGTTTGAGTGCGGCGGAGTAGAAATTGGGTTAATTCCGAAATCCGCAAAAGGACAGAAACCAAGTCATTTGTCTCCTTCAGTGGAATTCCTTGTGGATGACATAGAAAAAGCCTGCCGCGAACTTGAAAGGAAAGGAGTAAAATTCACAAAAGAATTACATGATGAGTCATGGGGCGGAAGACAAACCGCCTTCACAGACCCGGATGGTAACATTTTAGAAATAGTGCAGATAGATTGGCAAAAATATTTCAGTGTAGCAGAAAGAGGTGCAAAGAGAAAGCAGTGAGTTGCCATGAATTTTCAATTAAAAGGCCGAGTGATCTTTTTCGCAACAAACAACATAAACAAATTTAATGAAGCGCGAATAGTTCTCAGCGAATACGGGCTTGCGGTTGGCATGGTTAAAGTAAAAACTTTGGAAATTCAAGCTGAAAGCCTCGAGGAGATTGCCAACACAAGTGTGATGGAAGCTTTTAGAAAATGCAGACTTCCCGTGATAGTCGAAGATGCTGGGCTGTTTGTTGAAGCGCTGAACGGTTTTCCCGGGCCATACGCCGCGTATGTTTACAAGACAATAGGCAACATGGGTTTACTGCAACTATTGGATAAAGCTGAAAACAGAAGGGCCGTGTTTCAGTCGGCAATATCCTACTATTCTGCTGAGTTAGATTCTCCGATTTGCTTCAAAGGCGAAAGTGTTGGAGAAATAACGAGGAATGAGAGAGTTAAGAACAACTTTGGTTTTGGTTTTGACCCGGTTTTTCAGCCGTCTGGGGCTTCTAAAACGTTTGCTGAAATGACCTTGAAGGAAAAAAATGGGTATTCGCATCGTGCAAAGGCTTTGCGCAAGTTTGCAGAATGGTACGTCGGGCGTCAATAATTTTAAATATGCGCGTTCCTTCGCTCTTACAGAGTTTAGCGTGGTAATCGATGCCGAAGCAAGAAAAAGGAAAATCTCATCAAACAAGACCCGTAAGTAAACGGCCACCAAGCTGGTGTAAATATCAACCCGAAGAAGTGGAAACCCTCGTAATCAAGCTTGCGAAGGAGGGGCACTCTCCAAGCAGAATTGGCACAATTTTACGCGACCAATACTCCATACCGCTTGTCAAGCCAATAACAGGCAAAAGCATAACGCAAATTCTCAAAGAAGCAAAACTTGCGCCGCCCATGCCTGAGGACTTGGCGAGCATCATAAGAAAGGCTGAACGGCTGACCTTGCATTATGAAAGAAACAAAATGGACTTGAACAACAAAAGGTCATTACAGAACATCGAAGCGAAAATCCACAAGTTAGCACGATACTATAAACGCAAAGGTGTGCTGCCTAAAAACTGGAAGTACGAGCCAAAGATAGCCTCGCTAGCGTGATGCAGTTTCTCGTAAACATCTTTACGGCTTTCTTAACTGTTGCGCCATCCTTAAATGTTTAAATTGTCCTTTTTAGCCAAAGTGAACGCCATGGCACTCAGCGACGACAAGGTAGCACGATTTCTGAGCTCGGCGAAGCAGGCAGCCGCAACCATCAAAGAAACCGCCGAAGACAAAGGCTTAATTCACGTTTTCTCGCATTTGGATGCTGATGGAGTTGCTGCCGCTGGAATAATCGGCAAGGCCTTAACGAGGTTGCAAGCAAGATTTCGAATACGCATCACCCAGTGGGTTGAAGAAAAAATAAATGAAATCATAACAGACAAACCAAACCTCGTAATATTTAGCGACCTAGGAAGCGGCTACATAGACCTTCTAAACAAGAACCTCCAAGACCTCAAAATCGTAATCTTGGATCACCACCAAATTCTGGGCGAAGCCTCCGACAACTTTGTTCACGTCAATCCGCACCTGCATGAAATCGACGGATCCAAGGACATAAGCGGCTCTGGCGTGGCCTACTTTGTGGCAAAGGCAATTGACCCCGTAAATGTTGACTTGGCATCTGTTGCCGTGGTTGGCGCCTTAGGTGATTTGCAAGACAAGTATGATCAGAGAATGCTTGGTGGCTTAAACGAAAAAATCGTTGAAGACGGCGTTAAAGCTGGCGTCTTGGCTGTGGAAAAAGACCTTATCTTCTTTGGGAGAGAAACACGCCCGATTCACAAAGCTTTGGCTTCCTCCACAAGCCCCTTTATTCCGGGCATAAGTGGTGAAGAAGACAAGAGTTCTGCCTTTTTGTCGAATGCGGGGATAAAGCTGCGTAACGGCGAGAAATGGCGTGCCTTGAGAGACTTGTCTGAGGAAGAGAAAAGGAGTTTGTGCTCGGCGCTTGCAGACTACTTGTTGTCAAAAGGGTTGCACTATGAAGTTTCGAATCTCATTGGGCACGTTTATGTTTTGGAAAAAGAAGAGCCTTGGACTCCTCTTAGGGACGCGCGAGAGTTTGGCGTGCTGTTGAACGCGGCAGGGCGTATGGATAAGGCGGGTCTCGGCGTCGCCGTCTGCATGGGCGACCGCCTCGGCGCTCTGGAAGCTGCAAACAGGGTGCTTGAAGAGTACAGGCGAACAATAAACAAGTATTTGAATTGGGTTCTGGAAAGCCCCGAGCGCATGAAGGAATTTGACAACATCTACGTCGTTTACGGAGAAGATTACATTAACGACAAGATTGTTGGCGCCATATCCTCCATGTTGTCCTCGGGCTTGCCTAATCCTGAAAAGCCATTAATTGCTTACGCTAACGTAGAGGAACAGGGAATAGCCAAGTTCTCTGCAAGGACAACAGACTGGGTTGTCGCTGAAGGAGTCAACCTAGGAGACGTCATGCAGTTAGCCGCAGAAAAGTTCGGAGGCAAAGGCGGCGGTCACGACGTTGCAGCAGGAGCTCAGGTGCCGCTGGAAAAAGTGAACGAGTTCATAAAATTCGTGGATGACATGGTTGGGCAAAGGTTGAAAAAGAAAGATGGCGGAGACTGAAATAATTCTCGACTACGGAGATGAGAGAATTGCCGAGGCAATCGCTAAGGCTGTTTCTCCAGACAATTTCAAAACCCCCAAAGGCCTAACCATCAAAACCTCATGCCAAGACGGCAAAGTTATTACACAAATAAAATGTGACAAGACACTTCCGACACTAATCGCTACAATTGACGATCTTTTAGCATGTGTCACGGTGGCTGAAAAAACCATTAAGGCGACAAAGAAATTAAAGAAGCAATAGAGCTAAAACATGTTGCGGCTTTACAAAGTTATGTTTAGACCATTTTTAAGGCGGTAATCTTTTGTTCTTGAACCATATTTTAGCAAGTTCATCATAGTTTTCGAAAGTCCTTTTCAAAATAGGAACATACATCTGCACTTCTTCATCCGTCATGTATTGAAACTGGTATTCGCCGCTGTACGGCGCGGGGGCTCCTTCGCGGGTTACAAACTCGATGTGCATAAACGGGTCTCCGCGCTTGATAGTTATTGGGCAACGGTCATTACTCAGATTGACAAGCTCAAGGGCTAGTCTGCCAACAAAACCGCTGTGAACTTTGGCTGCGTTCAAAAAGGACAGCCCCATCCTTCCGTACTTGCTTTTGGCGGTCAAGTGCGCCACGTAATTTGGCGGAATGAAAACTACCTCGTAGGAAATGAGGTTTTTGTGTTCTAAATAGTGTAAAGTGGTTTCTTCTTTGACGGTCATTATGTAGCCGTCTCCGTCAAGAAGGTTGAAATCGTAAGGGTAAAGGCACTTGTACTTCTCTATGAGTTCCTTAAGCTTGTCCTTGCCTAACACACACATCCTATTAGCCTCCTCGAAGCTTTCCTAGCAATACTAGACTTTCAGTTAAATATTTTTCCAACAAAACAGACAAAACACGATAGTGCGGCGCACAGAAGACGCTTAAAATGTTATGTCAATAATCGCTACTTTAGTTTCGCGTAGCCGAATTTTTCATTGCTTCTATAAGGGCTATGGATTCAAAAAAAGGCAGACTTTGCTCAGCCACCACTTTCGCCTTTAAGCCAAGTGTTTCAAAACCCCGCAAGGTTTCTTCGATGCCTGAAAGGCTGGACTGAAGCAAAAGAACACGCCCGCCCATTTTAAGGTGAAGAGGCGACGTGTAAATAAACGAATCTATAAGCTGCCTTCCCCTCTTTCCTCCTGCCCACGCGCGTTCCAGCCCCAAATCCGCTTTTTCATGCTTCACAGGCAAGTAGGGCGCGTTAAAAAGTATAAGGTCAAACTTCACCGTGTTTTTTAATGGGGCAAACAAGTTGCCTTGCAAGAAAAGCATCTTGTCGCTTACATGGTTCAGTTTCGCGTTTTCCTTCGCGCATCTAACCGCAAAAGGGTTTATGTCTAAAGCTAAGACATGCGACGCTTTTGCGGCGGCGACTATGGCTAGTATTCCGCAGCCGGTTCCGACATCTAGAACAGTGTCTCCAGCGTTGCATGTCAAGTTTTCAGCAAAAAGGAACGAGTCTTCCGCAGGCTCGTAGACTTCTGGCCATACGTGGAAAACGTATCTTTCGAAGAAAACAGTCTTAACTTGAGAGCGCATTAGCTATCTCTCCAAAATCTTCGGGAGCCAGTTCTCTTACTCGTTTATCTTTAAAAGGAAGGGAATCCGCCTGAAGTCTGGCGTCTTCCTTGTTTTTGACGACGCTTCTTATAAGGGGGAGGATGGCATTTCGAACCTTTCTGTTTCGCTGAGTAAAAAGAGAAGGCACAAGCTTTGCGAGTAGTTTCTCGTCTTTTACTTGAAAGGGTGGCGTGTTTCTTGGTGTTAAACGGATAATCGTGGAATCGATTTTTGGTTGTGGATAAAAACTTGTTTTTGGAACCGCATCAAGTAACTCGCAGTTCATACGGTAATATGTGAGAACCGTTAGCCAACCGTAGTCTTCGCCGGCAACTGGAGCCACCAATTTTTCTGCAAAGTCTTTCTGGAAAACAGCAACCGCACACTCAAACTTCTTCCCATAAAACCACGTTATCAGCTGAGACGAGATTTGGTAAGGAGGGCAAGCGACAATCTTGTTGAAGCTGGGAACACGTGCGTTTAACACGTTGCCGCAGATTATTTCCACGTTTGGAAGCCCTTTCAGCTGCTCATGCAGAACCTTAACAAGTTCGGCGTCCACTTCGACAGCAAGAACCTTTTTGCATCTGGCTGCCAAAAACCGCGTGAAAACCCCTAGTCCCGCTCCAACGTCAAGCACAACATCATCCTTGCCCAGCAGCGCGTAGTTGCTCATTCGCTCAAACACTGAAGAGTCTACCATGAAGTTTTGTCCCAAACGCCTCTTCGGGACAATTCGATGCTTTCGAAGCAACAGCTTCGTAATTTCCAAAAGGCTCATGTAAACCCGTGAAACCCTTCAGCCGTGGCTAGTGTGACCTCGTAAACAATCGATATTTGCTTTCGCCTTCAAGCTCCTCCAAAATCCTTTTGGTGATTAACTTGACGGGGTTAGGCAGCTCTGTTCGCTTCTGCAAATCCTCGTAAGTCTCGAAGGGATGTTTTTCACGCTGGTTAATCACCTGCCACATGTACTTCTTTCCTATACCCGGTATCAGCTCCAGCGCGTGCATGCGTGGCGTGATTGCCCGCGCATTGTTGAAGAAGTCAATGAACCATTTTTCTCGGCTTAACACTATCCTGGTTATTACGGGCGCCAGCTCCATTTTCGCGGCTGCCGTAAGTTCTTCGTAGCCTATCCTGCCAATAATGTAGGTGATTTCTTCTCGAGGCTCTTTTCCCACGTAAAGGCGGTCGTGTGGCTTAACCACGACTCCGTCTTTAACCAATGCCTCTAACAGTGTGAAAAATTCTTCACCTACCAGTTGAACAAGGGCGCCTGCTCGGTAGCCTGCTTTACCCGCGGGGCGCACGCCTGGCCGCCCGTGGGGCAGGAAGTCTAAAACGTACGCGTATTCTTCGTAGCGCTTTTCAGTTGTTGACATGGTCGTGTTCGCCCTTGTTTTATGTATGTTTTGCTTTAAAAATAGTTGCTAAGCTGTAACCCTTATTTCAGCTTGCGGTGTTCATCTAAAAGGGCAACTACCTTTTGTAACATTGCGGAGTCTATTATCTTGCGTCCGCTTGCAAGAAAAACCCTTAACTCGTCCACACTCTTAGGCATGCAGTTAACAACTTGGATTGCTTCGTCCTCTTCAAAACCAAATTCTGTTATTAACTTCTCAACAAGCTTTCTTGACTGGGCAGCCTCGGTTTTAGAGAACTTTGAAAGGTAATCGTATGTGCGGCGTTGAAGCTGATCAAGGTTTTCTTCCCCAATAGAATCCAATAGCTCTTTTACTTCGGGCAACGTGAGTTTCTTTTCTGAGATGTTTTCTTTCGACATGTCAATCACGTTGGTAAGGTTCTAAATGTTCTGGCCTGACGGTTATTGTTTTTGTGGCCTCTCCTTGCGAAACGTTGACAACGTAGCTTCTGCCGCGTTTTTCGGTTATTGTGCCGATTTTTCCGTGAAAGCGCCGGTGAGGCATTCCTTTTTGGACGCTTGAGTCTATTTTTATTATGACGCGGTCTCCTGTCTGATATTCCTGCAGCAGCTTGCTGAGTTTGATTTTTCCGTGTTCGCGCGGCTCCTTCGTCATGAGATGTCGCGTTCCAGTGCGGTAACCTTTTGATCCCCTCATTTTTTCTCCCTCTTTTATTCGTCCATAATAACTTTCAAAACGTCAAGTTTCAAAGGCTTCGCTTTGTTTTTGAGAATGTCTGCAACGTTCGGCATCGTCCTTCCTTCATCTCCATGCACCAACTCCTTTACATAAAGTCCTCCTTGACAACGAATTTTCATTTCAGCCTTTTTTGGCGACAACTTCTTTACGTTCACGTCGTATATGTACTTTTCTCGTGTCAGATCGGCGCGTCTATGCAGGACTCGAAGGGGGGTTTTCTGTTTTATCGAAGCGTTTGTTAACCGTTTCTTTAACAAGTGCATGTCTTTTGTTGTTATTTCCTTTTCAAACTCGATTATTACGCGGTATTCTTTCTGTTTTGACTCGCCTTTCTTTAGCCTTCTTACGGCATTTCTGTCTGCAACTTGCAGCTTGGCGACTTCAATTTTGCCCTTTCCATAAGCGTTGATTTCTTTTTCCAGTTTTTTAAAGTCTAAAAAGCGTTTTTTAGGCTCTCTAATCTCGATTACAAAGGGTCTGCCTGTGCCGAGCATGCGGACATCAATGTCTTCTCTTCCAGCCGCGTGAAACGAGGTTTTTAACCCGTCTGTGGCGTCGAGTAAAGGCTTTCCGATTATTTCTTCTACTGATTCAGCATACATTTTTCCTGTTGAGTTGCATTTTTCGCATCCTTTTCCGTGGCAGTTTGAGCAGAACCATGTTGACTGTGGTAGGCCGCGGGCAAGTTTTTTGTAGCGTCCTGAAATAAAAAGTGGGTTTACCTGAAGCCTAACTCTTTCGGTGAAGGGGTTGGCAAGCACCACAATGTCTGGGGTTAGGAATTCTACGGGTTTTTGGTTTTTTTCGGCGATTATTCTTTACATTTGGCCGGGTTGGGCGGCAGCGTTAGGAACAATCTTAAAAGAACTTTTTAATTTTGGAAGTTATTACTTTTGGTCGCTGATTGTTTTGGGTTTAGTGCTTTTGATTACTTTTTTGGGAAGAGTAGCTTACAATGTTTTGGAAAAAAGCTTAAAAATTGTTGTTCCCACCTTTATTTTAATGCTTTTGGTGATTAGCTTTTTTAACTTAAACTGGTCTCTTTTAATGGAAGCCTTAAGAGGCCTTTTTAGTTTTGGAAGTTTTCCTAAAGAGATTGATATCAATGTTTTGCTGGGAGCTATTGTTTTTACCGGTGCGGGAGGAATGTTGAATCTCTGCGTTTCTTTGTGGTATCGAGACAAACAATTAGGAATGTGTGCTTACGGAGAAAAAATTACCAATCCGATTTCCGGGAAAACCACTTCTTCTTTGACGAAGGGTTATATTTTTGAAACTAATCCTCAAAATTTAGAAAAATGGAGGGGGTGGATGAAGTATGTAAAAGTGGATCAGGGAATTATCTTTTGGCTAACAGGACTGATTGCGCTTTTTCTTTTGGTGGTCAATGCTTATGCAGTTTTAAAACCGCAAGGAATAGTACCAGAAGGTCTTCAATTGGCGGTGGTTCAAGCTCATATTTTTGGGCAGAAACTAGGAAAGTTTGGCTTCGATTTGTTTTTAATAATGACTTTTTTGATGCTTTTTTCGGTAATGTGGACAGTGATCGATGCTTTAACTCGGATTATTAGTGATATTCTTTATACTAATTCCCGAATCGGCCCTTTTTCTCGTTTTTTGAAATTTTTTAGCAATATTCCGCTAAATTTTTTCTACTATGGAATTATTGTTTTGATAGTAATTGCGGGAGCTCTCTTAATCCCTCTAAAACAACCTTTGGCTTTTTTGGTTCTTTCTGGAGCCTTGGGAGGACTTTCAATGGCGATTTATACACCTCTTTTGATTTATATTAACAATCGTCTTTTGCCTAAAGAAATTAGACCAGATTGGAAAACTAATTTGGTAATGACAATCATCTCTATTTTTTATATAATCTTTTCACTAAGAATTATCGAAAGCTATTTTTAGGTAAATCTTTAAAGGTCGTCCCTTGTCCTTTTATTAAAAAGTAAATTAATAAGAACAGTATGAGTCTAATAGATTTCCTTTTTGTTTTGGGAAGGATTATTTACGGCGGCTTTTTTATCTATAACGGCATTGCTCACTTTGTTAATCGCAAAGAATTGGTTAATTACGCTTCCTTTAAGAAAGTAATAGCTCCTAATATTGCTGTTTTGATTACTGGTTTGCTCTTAATTTTGGGAGGAGTAGGCATAGTCACTGGCGCTTATATTGTTTGGGCCGTTATTTTTCTTTCTCTTTTTCTTTTCTTTGTTTCTTTAAAGATGCATAATTTCTGGAAAGCTACTAGTCCTGAGGAAAAAATGAGAGAAAAAGTTAATTTCTTTAAAAACATGGCTCTTTGGGGAGCGGCATTGATGTTACTTTCAATTCCTACTCCTTGGCCGTATTCTTTGTTCTGATTATTAATTAGTTAAAAATTTATGTATCAGGCACAAGATTTTGGTTCTCTTTTAGGATTAAAAGGATTTAGTGATCAAGCTCTCAGTCTTCATTTTTCTCTTTATCAAGGTTATGTGAATAATGTCAATAAAATTTTGGAAAGACTTGCTTTCCTAAGAAAAGAAAACCAAGCCGATTCTTTGGAATTTGCCGAATTAGCTCGACGCTTGGGGTGGGAGTTTAATGGAATGAGATTACACGAGTACTATTTTAGTGGTCTTTCCAAGAATCCTTCTTCTCTTAATTCCGATTCGGCTTTAGCAAAAAAAATAGTTCAGGATTTTGGTAGCTTCCAAGAATGGGAAAAGGATTTTAAATCATTGTCACTAATGCGAGGGATTGGTTGGGTTATTCTTTACTACGATCAGAAAGAGGAAAGATTAATAAATTTTTGGATTAATGAGCACCAAAGCGGACATCCGGCTGGCTTAAAGCCTCTTTTAAACATTGATCTTTTTGAACACGCCTACTTGATTGATTATGGTACCAAAAAGGCAGATTATCTTCAGGCTTTTTTGGAAGCGGTTGATTGGCAAGTAATTGAAAAAAGGTTTTCTGAAAATAGTTAGTTTAAGACAAAATCTTCTTTGAGGGGGAGGGGAATAAAACACTTTCTTTCTTTTTTTCCGGCTGGAATAATTTTGGTGATAGCTACTTGATCATCATAAACAGTTGCTTCGAGAAGTTTGATTCTTTCTCCCCGAAGGAAGGTAAAAACGCCGGGATTAGGATTAAGAGCTCTGATTTTTCTTTCGATTAAAAAAGGATCGTCTTTTTCTAAATCCACAAAACCATCTTGAGTGGTAAACTTTTTAGTAAAGGTAGCTTTTGAATGATCTTGATTGATTAGCTTTATTTTCTTTTTTAAAAAAAGAGAAAGGTTTTCTCTTAAGAGTTCTCCTGCGAGTTGAGCTAATTCTTTTTCTAATTCTTCAAAAGACGGACGCCAAGCTTCTTCTTTTTTTAATGTTTCTGAAGCGATAATTGGTCCGTGGTCTAATTCTTCATCAAGGAGAAAAAGGGTAACTCCAATATTTTTCTCATCTTCTAAAATCATTGTTTGAATAGGCGAAGGTCCACGATATTTGGGCAAAAGCGAAGGATGAACTCCAATTACTCCCAAGGGAAAGGCTTTTAAAACTTTTGAAGAAATAATTTGAGAGAAGGCAGCCACAATTCCCAATTGGATTTCTTTAAAAAGATTTTTTTCTGCAAGTTCTTCCAGTTCTTTTTTTGAAGCGGGTTGAATGATTTTTACTTTTTCTTGTATCTCTTTTTTTTGAGAGAGAATAAGTTTTTTGGTGGCTGGAGGAGTAATTATTTTTTTGCGCCCAAAGGGTTTGTCGGGGTTACAAATTAAAAGCGAGGGAATCCACTTATTTTCGATAAGTTTTTCTAAGACAATTTTGGCAAAATTAGGCGAGCCAAAAAAAGCAAAATTGATTTTTTCTTCATCTTTTTCCATTTAGTGGTTGAAAGCAATTAATTTATTCTGAGGTTGTTTTCCTTTTAGTTTCATTATATCATCTTTGAAAATGAATAAGGAAGAATATCTTAAGCTGTTGAAAAAAAGAGCTTTTGTCAGTCGAATCTATCGCTCTTATCAATTAGTAGGACTGACTTTAGCTTCTCTGTTGTCTGATAGAAAACATAAAACTCTTTATATTAAGTTGGCCAAAGAAATAGATAATCAATTGCTTTTGGAGTTGGCGAAAGATATTGCTCAAAGAAATTTAAAAAAACCGGCAGCCTATTTTATGGCGGTTTTAGAAAAGAAGGGATTGATTCCAAAAGGAGTAAAAAAACCAAAACAAGGAAGAATAAAGCTAAAATATAAAAAATCTTCTCAAGGAAACAAAACAAACAAAAGTAAATAAAAAATTATGATTAGTGAGGAAAATAAAAAAATTTGGACTCTTTTTAATAAAGATGAGGAAAAAATTTTAAGAAAGAAAGTGAGTGATTTTGATTTTTCCCGCTATTCGAAGAAAGAAATTGAAGAATTAATTAGATTTTTAAGGAGAATGATGGTGGCTCACAAAGGAATTGGTTTGGCAGCTAATCAGGTAGGCTTAGATTTGAGAGTTTTTGTTGCTCAGTTGCCTTCAAGAAAAGGCCAAGGAGGCGGCTATCAAGGTAAGTTTTATGCTATTTTTAATCCTAAAAT
>JAWAPV010000013.1:0-14207 GCA_038894255.1 Bathyarchaeia archaeon | reverse complement strand
ACAATTAAGTAGTCGGCAAGGTGAAGTTGTTGAAAGTGATTGCTGCAGATTCTTCGTCAGCCGTGCTTGATGAAAAATTCAAACCGTTAACCATTATTGCAACTGCAGCGGTTATGGTTGAACCACCCTATCGAGAGCCTAGCATGTGCTTGGCAGAGCCCATTTTTACGGACGCAGAACTAGGTCATGAGGTTGTTGTTCACGAAGCCGAGCTTTGCCTAGAACTGCTGGCAAAAGTTAAGGCGGACATTATCCACCTTGACATGTCGCTGGGAGCCTTGCCGCTTGAGCAACTATCACCAATACAGTTCTCAAGCCTGAAAGTTTCAAACAGAGCTAAAAAGCATTTGTTGAAGATTCTGCCAAAAATAAGGAAAACTGCCACTGAAATTACACAAAAGTATGGCATTGAGGTTATAGCCATAGGAAAAGAAAGTGTTCCAGTGCGGATAGCTGAGCTGACCTCAGGAGCACACGCAGTGTTGTATGCATGTGAAAAAGTTTTAGAAGATAAACGGGGGCTTCTTTTGGGATTGCCTTCAAAGTGCCAACTTACGAAGGCAGATAATGGCGTTTATTTGCACTCGTTAATTGCAGCCGAGCACGATGTTCGAGGCTTTGCAGAAGACAGAAAGGAACTTTTAAAAAAGGTTAATATTATGGAAATGTTAAATCCCGTTGCAAGAGGCTTTCGAACCTTAAAGATAGAACCCAAAAAAGCAGACACGGGGAAGTTACAAGCTTGATTAGCGACATTTGGAGGAATTCTTCATCAAGATTCAAGAGGCTTCTCACCATACTTGCCTTTTTCGTACTTTCAGTTACTATAACGGCGGCCGGCGCACTAACTCCGCTAAGTCTTCAAGAAGCAACTGAACTTAGACGCGCCTCCAGCAATATACAAGAACTTATCGAAGGCATGGATGTCACACAAAGCACGGTTCTTATTTTTGGAAACAACTTCCGCATCTGCCTGCTTATGTTTGTGCCTTTCGTCGGGCCGTTTATTGGCACTTACGTGCTATATAACACGGGCACGGTGATTGCGGCATCAACCACGGTTGAGCTTGCAGAAAACGAAACAGCATACATACACCCAATAGTTCTCTTTGCCTTCTTGTTCATTTTCCCCTTCACGTGGCTTGAGTTCATAGCTTATTCAACTGCGTTCGCTGCAAGCGTCTGGCTCAGCTGGCGAATAATACAGAAGAAAGCAACGAAAGAACTGCCAAAAACAGGCATGTTTATTGCGTTGTGTGCAGCGTTGCTTTTAGCAGGTGCAGTCATCGAAGCCTTTTTGCTTAAAGCTTTTATAAACGGTTAAGATCCCGCGCTTTTTTGGGGGCTTTCTTGATTTCTAGGCTGATGTCTAAAGCTTTTGAGCTGTGGGTGATTTCGCCTAGGCTTATTAGGTCAACTCCCGTGGAAGCAAATTTCAGAATGTTTTCTGCGGTGATTCCGCCGCTGGCTTCTATCAAGGCTTTTCCAAAGAGTTTTGCTTTTTTAAGTAACTTGCAGGTTTTCTCTATTTCTTCTGGCGAGAAATTGTCAAGCATTATAATGTCTGCGCCGCTTTTGGCAGCGGCTACAGCATCGTTGGGATTTGTTACTTCTACTTCGATTTTTTTGCTGCAAGAAACGTTTTTTCTGACTTTTTTTATTGTTTCTTCGATGTTGCCGCAAATTGCAAGGTGATTGTCTTTTATCAGAACCATGTCATCTAAATGAAGCCTATGGGTGTCGCCTCCGCCAATCAGCACTGCTTTCTTGTCGAAATACAACAGTCCAGGCGCGGTTTTTCGTGTGCACGCAATTCTGGTTTTCAGCTTAGCTTTGCTGATGGTTTCAGCTAGTTTTCTTGTTGCTGTTGCTATCCCACTCATTCGCGAAAGAAGATTCAGCAGGGTTCGTTCAACGGAAAGCAGGGTTTTTGCGTCCCCGTGAATTTTTAGTAGCGTCTGCTTTGGTTGAATCTTTTCTCCATCGTTAGCGAGTGCTTTGACCTTTAGTCCCAAACATTGTAAAAGAATAGTTGCTTCTTCTATACCAGCCGCCACTCCCTCTTCTTTTGCTATAACCTCTCCAATTGCCCAAGTTCCCGAAGGCACCACAAGTTCGGTTGTTATGTCTCCTTGCCCTAAATCTTCTGAAAGCATTTTGAGAAGTTTTTTCTCAAGAATTTTTCGCGGTAAGAACATGGTTGTCTCTTTTTGTCAGTCTTCTTTATAAAACACTTGCTTAATTGCCTGCGCTTTCGGTTATGTTCTGAACCGCTGCGGAAACGCCATCGTACTTTAACACTTCTTCTTGTGTTACTTGTAACCCTTCCAAAACAGTTTTCTCGGAAACCTGTTTTATTGCGTTCAAAAGTCTGGCTTTGCTGAGGTCGTTTTGCAAGATTATTTTTGCGACTTTTAAGTCTTGAGCCTGTTTTGCATTATTTATCTGCTCTGTGTGCCCTGGCGTTGGTATGAGTATCAAAGGTTTGCCGTAACACATTGCTTGAGTAATTGTCCCGTGTCCCGCCCTCGCAATTACTACATCGCTTGCTTTGAGGTATTCGAAACGGTTGGGAATCCATTTATAAATTGTCACGTTATCGTGGCGTTCAGGCTTGTTGTCCCCATTTGGGTATCCGAGAGACATAACAACTTCGTAATCTTTAGGAAACTCCAACAGGATTTTTCTCAAAATGCCCGTAAGATAGGCTTTTTCTTTGGTTGGCCCGCTTATTGGTGCAAAAATAACAGTTTTCTCCAAAGGCAAACCAAGCTTCTTGCGCAGTTCCATTTTGGTTGGAAGCTGATTTGGGCGCACCTCAAGTATTGGCCCTATCAGCTTCACGTTTTTCCTATAGTTTTTTGGAATGTTCAGGTTGCCAGCAGATATCGTGTGCGGCTCGGGGAAATCGGGTATCAAAACGAGGTTCCCACTTGTCCATACCTTGCCCACAAGCGTAAGCGCTATGTTATCGGCAAATCTTGCAAGAGTCAAGTGCCTTTTGCGGCGAGGCACGATGACTTGAAACTGGTTTAATATGCATATTCGGGGTATGCCCAGCAAACGGGCGGCCAGTATGGTTGACGCTCGAGAATCGGAGACCACCACGTCGGGTTTGAAGCTTTCGATGAACTGGATTTCGGCGTTAATTTGCCGCATAATCAAATAGAACGCAACGAACGGCCCGGGGTTTATGGCGGTTCTTTCGAAGTCTATTGAGCCGTCAGGTTTAACTTGCGCGCCCACGGCTGGAGCCTTTAATAAAGGAAGTTTTTCTTTTTCAACGTAGCCTATTGCTTCTCGGTATGTTGAAAAAACTATTTCCGTATTATTTTCCTTTAATCGTCTTGCTATCGGGATACATCTGCCCACATGACCCAAACCTATACCGCAAGGAGCAAAGTAGACCCGCATAGACTACGTCCCGCTGAGGCTTTTACGAAGCACTTCTCCATTTGGACTTTTCTCTTCAAAGATTATGGCTTGGAATTTGTAGATTTGCGTACCATCAAGCAGCCAGCTGTCGACCGGAAGACCCGCTTTAATGCAACATTGACAGAGGAATTCTTCTTCATCCCAATTCCATTCTATTGGAACTTGCGGAAGCAGAAGACCTTCATTGAACCCTCTCTTGACAATTAACCCATCTTCGCCCACTTTAATTTTAGCTGGATACTCTTTAGGTTTTTTCACCTCAATTTTTTGTGCCGGAGTGAGAACGCTGACCTCAAAAACGACTTCGTCGAGCTCATCTAAAGTCAGAGGGTAAAACCGTGGGTCTTGAGTGGCGGCGCTTATAGCGGAGTCTATGATCGCTTGAGTCAAAGGCTTGATTGGATGTGGGTATCCGATGCAGCCGCGCAGTTCTTTTTCGCCCTGTTTGACGCTGTTTATTGTTACGAATACTCCGCATGGCTGGGTCAGCTTCTCCGCGGTGTTTTCGGGTGCCCGTATTCTTCTTCCACTCTTCAGATACTTTTCTACCGCTTTCCGCGCAAGCCGTACGAGAAAGGTTCCTTCTTCAGACGTTAGTTCAAATGACATGCCGAATCTCCGAAGACAGCGACCAGCCTTGAGAAGGGAATTCTATACTTCAAAACTGATTAATCTTTTGCAAGAAACGCTTAGAACTGGATTGTCTCTTCTTTGACTCCCTCTTTGGTTATTATGAGAAAGTCGATTCCGTCACCGCTCATTACGTCTCGACTAATAGCAGACTTTATGGCCCTCACAACTAGATCCTTCGCTTCCTCCATGCTCATGTTTTCTTTATAGTTTTCTTCGATTACTCCCATGGCAATTTCGGTTCCAGAGCCAACAACCGCGTACTTGTCAGGTATAACCGAACCTAACACATCTAAAACGTAAATGGACGAACCTTCCTCGTCGGTTCCTCCCACGATGGTCTGCGTAATCAGGGGGGCTAACCGCCGGCTAAAAAGAAGGTTTGACATCAGCTTGGCTGTTGACCTGACAGAGATAGGCCTGCCCGTGTCAAGCGAGAAAAGGTTGGCGTAAGCTTCGATTTCTCGTGAGAGAATTTGCATGTCGGAAACCAGCCCAGCACATGCCGCGCCTATTCTGTCCGTGATCTTGAAGACCTTTTTGCCGCCTTTACTGACAACAAGATAACCGTAGGAAACACGTTTTTCAGAAGCTAGAATAACGCCTCCGTTGAATACTAGGCCGACGGTTGTGGCGCCGGGTATCCACAGGTATCTGCCTTGTTGCGTTCGAGTTTCCAAGAGGACACCTTTTCTCGTAAATTACACGGACAAACTATTAAACTTAATGTCTCAATGTTTCGAATATCATTTGGTGCATTCAAGCTGCGAAAGTTTCTTGTTGCGTGATTTCATACAGAGAACACTGTATCTCTTTTGCGAAGATTGGCGCTGAAGACTAACAGAGTTTGCTTAAAGCCTATAGCAAATGCTAAATTTGCATGTTTACCATTAAAAAAGGTGGTGTCGAAAGGCATGGGTTGCCGAGGGCTTTACGTCGGGAGATTTCAGCCTTTTCACTTGGGACATCTCGCGGCTATAAAGAGTATTCTAAAAGAGGTTTCGGAGCTTGTGATAGTTGTTGGAAGCGCTCAATACAGCCACAGGCTAAATGACCCCTTTACGGCTGGCGAAAGACTTACTATGATTAGAGCGGCTTTAGAAGAAGCGAACGTGGATCTAAAAAGGATTTGGATTGTTCCTGTTCCAGACGTGCATTTACACATGATGTGGGTTTCAGCAGTAGAAGGGTACACGCCCAGCTTTGAGATTGTATTTTCAAATGACCCGCTTACGCGAAGGCTTTTTGCAGAAGCAAAATACAAGGTTAGGCCTATTCCCTTTTTTGAACGAAAAACCTACTCTTCGACGAAAATCCGCGAAAAAATGCTAAGTGGAGAAAACTGGGAAAAAAACCTGCCTAAAAGCGTTGCAAATTTCATAAAGGGAATAGATGGTGTAAATAGGCTTAAGGATTTAGCTAGAAGCGATAAAGCCTAATCTCCCCACAAACGTTCCACGTAAAGCTTGCTGAAAAAGGGGGGAAGTGGGAAAGAGCCTGTTAAGGCGATACCCTAACCTGGACTCCTTCAAGTTTTCCTTCAGGTATCGGTATAAGGTCACAGTCGTAATTGATGAGCAACGTGTCAGTCAACGTTAGCGAAGAGCTGCCGCTTCCAACGCATTTGAATCGAATAAACGCCAGTATGCCGCTTCCAGAAACCGCTTGAGTAGAATTGCCGAGTAAAGTGCACCCGTGGAATGGTATCTTGCCTGGCACTAACGCTTGAAGGCTTTGAGGTACTACAAAGTAAGTGTTGCCGCCTTGGCTTAAGAACGGGCCTTCCACAAAAGCGCTCTTGGTCAGTATTGTAAGCTCTCCGTATTCATCGTACACTTTGATTTCCTGCAATTCCACTTCGAGGACTGACGGGTCATAGTTTATTCCGAACTGCCATGCTGTGAGGTCGGTTACTCCTTCAATGACTACTGCTGCGGTGAAGGTGTCACCTATTTTAAGTGCTGTTGGGGCCTCAATGTAAAGTCTTGAGCAGGGCGTGGGCAAAACGGGCACGATTGTTTTCACAACAGTGCTTAATCCTTCGCTGTCCACAACAAGCAAAGTGACTTCATAGTTTCCAGCTTTCAGATAAGTGTGGGTTACCGTCTTGCCTTTAGCTGTTGTTCCGTCACCAAACTTCCACAGATAGCTAACTATTTCGCTGTTTGACGCGGCCGAAGTAGAAGCGTCAAAGGTTAGAGTGTTTGTAGAGCCTATGTAATATGGAAGGCTAGGTGTTATTGCGACCGAAGCTACAGGCGGATTTGCGGGAATTGTCGTGATAGGCATCATGTTAACGAATGCTGAAACTACAGATGCGGTTCCGACAGTTAAGAGAAACACCAGCGCAAAGGTTCGCACAAATCGTTTCCAATCGTTAAAAGCATCCATGGCTTGCACGGTCTCCTTTACCAATTGTGCGGAGGAGTGCCCGTTAAGACTGTAGTCCCCATTCTTGGTGACTATTTTCGATTCGCACAAATAATTCAGCCTTAAGCTGAGCGTCTTTCTGGGCAATCCCGTGATCTTCAGCAAATCCGTAAAAGATTTAGGTCCCTTCTCTAAAGCTTGGCAGATCTTGCCATAGTCGATCTTTCTTCTATTCTCAAGATCTATTGTGGTGCCACAGTTTGGACAAGTTACTTTGGGCATTGTCCTCTCCTCCAAATAAAACACGGGCAAAGGGTTGGATATAAAGGTAAGTGTAAAAGAAACTTGGCAAGAAAACGATGTTTCCCGCCGTGGTTTCTATTGCACTTATCCAGAAAAGCAATGCCAGCAATCGTTTTTGCCGTTCAATAAAGGCTCAAAACTACCTTGTCTCCAGAATTTACCTTCAAGTTTCTGGCTGCGTCTCCCTGATTTACGGAAACTTCCAGAAACCCGTGGCTTCCAACTATCATAAACGGTTTGTGGGGAAGCGCGTCAGCGTACGCCTTGTAAAGCCTTAGCCTGAGCTTGGCTTTTCCAATATTAACGTTAAACATAGGCCTGCTTTTTGCCAATGTTAAATGCTGTTCAACGAAGTTTGTGATTATGTTTCCAAAGTCGTCAATGTGCAATACTTCGCCTATAAGCCGGCTTCCTTTCCTAACGACTCTAGCATATTGTGGTGTTACAAACTTTTTGGTTTCTGGACCGAACCTGCCTAGCGGTATGCCGTTTGCTAGGTGAGCTGCAACAGGAGCAAAAATGTCTCTGCCGTGGAAAGTGTTTGAAATTTTAGGCATCATGAATTTCGGGTTAGTTATTTCATGGACACGCATTATTCTCTGTTTTTTTGCTGCCAGCACAAGCAGCCCGTTGTCAGGTCCGACAAAATAGCTTCGCTCTGTTTGTATGATTATTGGACGCCTTGGGCTGCCAACGGTGGGATCAACCACGGCGACGTGAATGGTGCCTTCTGGAAAGTATGGGGCGGCACATGCAAGAACGTAGGCGCCCATTTTGATGTTGAATTTTTCTATCATGTGGGATATGTCGATTACGTGTGCGTTTGGGCTTATGCTCAGGATTGTTGCTTTCAACTCTGCTACATAAGGGTCTCTTAACCCAAAGTCAGTTGTCAACGTAATAATAGTCGAACGCATAGTTTCCTTTTATAAACACCTTCTGCTATTAGCTTTTTAAAAAGCGGTGAAGGACGTAGGCATGACGGCTGAAAAGTTTACTGCAAGGGATACAGCCCTCACTGCCGTTTTCACGGCCTTATACGTGATTTTTGGTTTTCTTAAAATTTCTCCTATTATAGGGCTGCAAGGCCATGCAATCACTTTTGCCGCTATAATAGCCCCCTTAATAGGTATCCTTCTTGGTCCTCTGGCGGGTTCGTTTTCCACGTTTTTCGGCGGCGTAGTGGGTTCCTATTTTGGAGCGTTTTCTTTACCAAGCCTTGCTTCAGGAGTAGCTACCTCGCTATGCAGCGGCTTACTTTACAGAAGAAAACGCATTATCGCTTTTCTGCTTTACACTCTACTTTTCTTAATTTTAGCGTTTTATCCTATTATCGGGCCTGTTTGGCTCTTCCCCATTTACACGTGGTTCCAGATCATTGGATTGATTATTTTGATTTCTCCTTTTCAAGGTTGGGCTGAGCGAAACTTTTCTCACAGCAACCCTTCAAGACTTGCCTATGCATTGTTTGTCACGTCACTCGTTTCCACGTTAGCGGGACAGATGGCTGGAACCATAGTTTTTGAAGCTTTTTCCATGTCTCAAGAAACTTATTTGGCAACTTGGATGGCTACAGCCTTTCTTTACCCAGTAGAGAGGACAATTATTGCTTTAGGTTCCACTGTTATAGGCATGGCTTTGTTCAAACTTTTTGTTTCCCATGTCGGGCCTTTTTCTGGTTCTTCCATGTATGAAGGACGTTCGCAAACAAGCATTCGTTGAAGGGCATCATAACGTCTTGCGCGCCATAAACATTGTCGTCGTAATCTACAGGCGCGTCTCTAATGAGCACTATGGGAGTTTGTTCTGCGGCTTCGCCTATCAGCAAGTGTGCCGCACAGGCTAAATCGTCAGCTACGGCATGACGCGTTATAATTAGAGGCTTTCCATAAAGGTCTTTTATTCCTCGCGTATCCCTAACAGGTTTGAAGCCTGCAACTGCCAAGGCCAACCCAACAGTGCCAATTCTCAGGGGGATTAGGCCGCTGTCCACCATCAAAACGGCAACATTCTTGCCTGTTTTCTGTTTTATTTTTTCCCGTACCTTCTGCACGGAAACTTTGGGGTCAGAAGGCCACAGCACGGCAAAGCCTTTAGGGGCGTTTTTATTGTCGATTCCAGCGTTTGGGATAAGCATATAGTTTTTAAGCGTTAAAACCGCCTTCTCGACGCCGCCGTAAATCCGCTCTGATTCTTGCAGTATCAACTCGGCAAATTCAGGCGACAAAGAGTACTTACAAGCGATTTTTTCTGCTTTTTCTGAAGGCTTAACTTTGCTCAGTTTTACAATGCGACCTTCTGCATGCGAGAAAACCTTGGAAGCTACGGCCAAAATGTCATTGTTTTCTAGTGTTAGCTTTTGCTCTTGTAATGAACTTAAAATTATTTCTGTCAAGTCATCTCCTTTTTCAACTTTCTTGGTTTTGACAGCGTAAAGCTTCAAGCTTCTATCCTCCATGTACAAATGGAACAAAAACCACTTCGTCACCATCATTTACGATGGTTTCTAAACCATTCAAAACACTGATTTCTCGATCGTTAACGAGAACCAAAACCTTTGTCTGCGGACCTCCAAGTTCTTGGTCTATTAAAGCCTGTTTTAGGCTTGGTTGCAAGTGAATTATTTTTTCTATAAGTTCTTTTAGGCTAATTGCTTTTTGAGTTTTTATGGTAAACTTGCTCTTTTTTGATACTGCCTTTAGAGAACCAATAAACTTCACAACCACCATCATCGGTTTCTCCTTGGAAGGCTAAAGCACTATTATTGTTGAAACGTCATTAACGTTAGTGCCTGTGGGTCCAGTGAATATTAAATCGCCAAGCTCAGAAAAGAAATGGTAGGAATCATTTCTGGCTAAGAAACTTTCTGGTGCCAATCCCGCCTTTAGAGCTCTTTGCAACGTTTCACCATCTATAATTGCGCCTGCCGCGTCTGTTGGGCCGTCTACGCCATCCGTGCTAAGCGAAGCCATGGCTATTCCGTCAAAGTTGCCGCCAAGTTTTAGTGCGGCTGCAAGAGAAAGTTCTTGGTTTCTTCCTCCTACTCCTTCTCCAATGACGGTTACTGTCGTTTCTCCGCCTGCAACCAAGCCCGCGGGTTTTGGAAGGGGATTTCCAGAAGTGTGGATTTCTCGGGCTATTGAAGCAAGGACGGTTCCAACCTCTTTGGCTTCACCTTCCAAAGTCGCAGTTAACAAAAGAGTGTTCAGTTTTTTTGTGCTGAGGTAGCGCTTAGCTGCTTGGCTTGCATGCCTGTTGTTGCCGATGACAATGTTGTGCACGTTTTTGAAAGCTTTGTCGCGCGCTTTTGGAGTTTCAGGTATTAATCCTTTTTCGCCATCTGACAGAACCTTCTTTATGGCTTCTGGAATGGTTACCCATAAACCGTATTTTTTCAGAACCCTTACAGCATCGCTGAAAGTTGTGGAATCAGGAACCGTGGGTCCTGAAGCGATGAAATCTAGAGGGTCGCCTACTACGTCGGATAGAATGAGGTTGAGTATTGTTGCTGGATAAGCCTTTTTTGCGAGCCATCCGCCTTTAAAGGCTGAAATGTGTTTTCTAACAGTGTTTATCTCATTTATTGTTGCGCCACACTTGAGAAGCGCGCTTGTAACTGCCCGTTTGTCGGCAATGGAGATTTCGTCGCGTGGCAACGGCATGAGGCTTGAGCCGCCGCCAGAAATGAGGCAGATGAGTAAATCGTTTTTTTCTGCTTTCTCAGCTATACTTAACATTTCGCTGGTTCCTTTTACTCCTGCTTCGTCTGGGAAGGGGTGGCTAGCTTCGTGAAGCTTTATCAGGCGCGTTTTGCTTTTGTCGCCTTTCGGCACGTTAACTATTCCTTCACTTATTTTGTTGTTTAAGACTTGCTCCAAAGCCTCAGCCATTAAGCCGCTTGCTTTGCCGCCGCCCACCACGTAAACGTGCTTAAATTTAGCAAGGTCGAAGGTCTGCCCGTTAACTTGAAGAAAGTTTCCTTTGACGGAGACTTTTGCCTTTATTATTTGTTTGGGGTCAACAGAGGCAACGGCTGCTTCGAGGCTTTCGAGAGCTAGCCTTCTTGCTCTGCGGTTAAGGCGTGTTTCACCGTTTTTTATTAGTTGCTCTTTATTTCTTATAGTCACCATTTCCGAAAGACCATCATGCAATTTTTATTGGTAAATGCGTAAGTGTAATAAACATATGTTAATAAAGAATTTCGCAGCAAAACACGGTGAAGGTTATGTCTAAACCGAAGATATATGTTACCCGCGAGCTTCCTGAAAGAGGCTTAAGCTTAATAAAAAAGTATTTTGATGCTGAAGTCTGGCCAGAATACGCGCCGCCTCCGAAAAAAGTCATAATCGAAAAAGTCAAGGCAGTAGATGCTCTTGTTTCGCTTTTGTCGGACAAGATTGACGCTGAAGTGTTTAATGCAGCGCCTAACCTCAAGATAGTGTCTCAGCTGGCAGTAGGCTTCGACAACATTGACGTTGCTGAGGCCACGAAACGTGGAATCTACGTGACCAACACGCCTGAAGTTTTGACGGACACAACAGCAGACTTTGCTTGGGCCTTGCTGATGGCGGTGGCGAGACGCGTGGTTGAAGCAGACAAATATGTGCGAACAGGACAGTGGAAAGTGGGCTGGCACCCTGCGATGCTGACGGGCCGCGACATCCACCATGCGACTATCGGGATTGTTGGTGCAGGAAGAATTGGCTATGCCGTGGCGAAAAGAGCCAAAGGATTCGACATGAAGATTTTGTTCTATGACGTGATTCCGCGTCCTGAGATGGAAAAAGATTTGGGCGCAAAAAAGGCGGATTTAGAAACTTTGCTGCGCGAATCAGATTTTGTCAGTCTCCACGTGCCGCTGATTAAGGAAACCTACCACTTAATTGACGAAGCAAAGCTTAAACTGATGAAAAAAACGGCTTACCTAATCAACAACGCCCGCGGACCTGTGGTTGACGAAAAAGCCCTGTATAAAGCATTGAAGGAAGGATGGATTGCTGGCGCCGGGTTAGACGTTTTTGAAACAGAACCTACGCCTGTGGATAACCCGCTTCTCAAGCTTGACAACGTGGTGGTTGCTCCTCACATTTCCAGTGCCAGCCTTGAAACCCGTGCGGAGATGTCTAAGATGGTTGCTGATAACCTGATTGCCTTCTTTGAAGGAAAGAAACCGCCAAATCTCATAAACCCCGACGTTGTAAAAGTTAGACCTTTGAAAAAGCTACTCTAACCATTAAGATGGCTGATGCTGGGGTGTAACGGTTATATACCATTTCCGTTTACCCTTCATGTTCTTCCGCTTTAAAGGTGATGTTGAGTGGAGTCTATCTTTGCAAAGAGAATGGCAACTTTAGGAACAGAAACAGCTTTTGAAGTTTTAGCTAAAGCCCGAGCGCTTGAAGCTCAAGGCAAAAGCATTATCCACTTGGAAATCGGCGAACCAGACTTTGACACGCCTAAAAACATCAAGGACGCCGCAATAAAGGCGCTGAAAGATGGGTACACGCATTACGGCCCTTCTGCCGGCCTTCCCGAACTGAGGCAAGCAATTGCGGAATACATTTCAAAGACACGGGGAATAAAGGTTGAGGCTGACGAGGTTGTAGTCACTCCGGGCGCTAAACCCATCATGTTCTTCAGCATTTTTGCCCTAGTCAACCCGGGCGACGAGGTGCTTTACCCGAACCCCGGCTTTCCGATATACGAGTCTTTGATAAACTTTGTTGAAGCCAAGCCCGTGCCTATTCCGTTGCTGGAAAAAAATGATTTCAGACTTGACCCGGAATATGTGAAGAGCAAGATTACGAAGAAGACGAAAATGATTATTTTAAATTACCCCGAAAACCCGACAGGCGGAATTGTGACAAAAGAGGACTTGAAAGTAATCGCTGACTGCATTGCCAACCGGGACGATGTGTTTGTCTTGGCAGACGAGATTTACAGCAGAATAATCTACGAGGGCAAACACGAAAGCATCGCCTCGCTTCCAGGAATGAAGGATAAAACGATCCTGCTGGACGGCTTCTCGAAAACTTACGCGATGACTGGCTGGCGCCTTGGCTACGGCGTCATGCGAAAAGACATCGCACAAAAAGTAGCTCAACTGATGACAAATTCAAACTCGTGCACTGCCACTTTCACGCAAATCGCCGGCATCGAAGCACTCAAAGGACCACAAACGGAACCGGAGAAGATGGTGGCAGAATTCAAGAAACGCAGAGAAGTAATCGTCGAAGGCTTAAACAGCATCAAAGGCTTCACATGCAAGAAACCGCGCGGCGCATTCTACGTTTTCCCAAACATCACGGGCACGGGTATGGATTGCCGCAAGCTTGGAGACCACCTACTTTACAACGGCGGAGTCGCGGTTCTGCCAGGCACCTCATTCGGCAAATACGGTGAAGGCTATTTGCGCCTTAGTTTCGCAAACAGCATTGAAAACATTAAATTGGCTCTTGAGCGCATTCGCAAGGTTGTAGAAAAGTAGAAACTCTCATTCTTCTATTTTTTCTTCTGTCAAGGTTTCAACAATATCTGTAGCTATCTTCAGAAGGTTGTCTGCCTGCTTCATGGCTTGCTCGCCGTTCGCGGCTTCAAACATGCTTAGCTGCTGAATCATTTCTTCTATTTCCACCAAGCACTTGAGAATCGGGTCGGTTATGCGCAAGTTATGTGAGTTCTCAGCAGTTTCACGGACAAGAAGCTCTATAAAAACGGGTTCTCCTAAACTATAGTACACGGCGTTGCGGGCTTTACGCGCAGACTCGAGAACTAGACTTGGCGCCATATAAGGCATCTTGCGGGCGGCTTCGAGCTCGGCTTTGGCTTCGCGTAGATAGCGCAGTGCCCAGCTTTTGCGGTAAACGTCCATCATGCCTGTTTTTCCTCTTTTGTTTTCTTGGTGGTTTTCTTTTCCTGCGGTGGGCTCTCTTCATTGGCGTCATTTGTTTCGTCGCCTTCTACAGCCTCTTTTTCTTCGTCGACAGACACGGGGGTTGAAAGAGTGATGTAGCGTGTGATGTAGCCTGCAATCTGGTTTCTTATTTTGTTGGTCGTGCCCTCTGTAAGCAATCCAACGGTTTTCTTGTTTTCTTCAAAATCTGCCGAGAATCTGTCGGGAAATCGTCTAATCAACTCTTTTGCTGTGCGTTTGATCTGTTCTGTTCTTACATTTCCCAAGCTTTCTGCTCCTTTAAACCTATGCGAGGTTTCAATGTTATGTTGGTTTTAGCTCTCATAAAGCAACAAACCTAATTTAACCTTTCTCAGCCGTCTTTGTTTTTCCAAAATTTGAAACATACGTGCTACCGATTTTGCGATGTGCTAATTGGAGTGAAAGCATACGTGAAGGGAGGGCATTTCCTATTTACAGTTAACGAGCAAGTTTTATTGAAAAGAAATCTTCAAAGTTATTTAATATCTGCCCAGCAACTTCGGCTTCATCTATATTTTTTATCTCAGCAACTGCT
>JAWAPV010000012.1:0-15894 GCA_038894255.1 Bathyarchaeia archaeon | reverse complement strand
ATAACCCCATCTACGCCTTTTTCGAATGCCTCTAAAACAATGACGGGGTCAACGCGTCCGAGACATGTTATCCTAGCTATGCTTATGTTTTGTGGCGGTGCGATTTCGTTTTGGCAAAAGGCCCAATTGCACATGAAACAGACTATTCTTGGTTCAGTCTTCATTTCTTCTCCTCCAGCGTCGCTAGCGCCATGCTGATGATTTGCTCGTCTGTCTGTTTCCGCATTGTTATAGCATGTTCTGGACAACGTGCTGCGCATATTCCGCAACCTTTGCAAAGGGCTTCATTTACTTGCGCGATTTCCTTTTCGTTTTTTCTAATGGCGCCAAAGGGGCAGACAACGGCGCAAACGTTACATCCTATGCACAGGTTTTCGTCAACAACCGCCTTATCTTCTTCACATAAACCTATGCTGGCGAGACATTCGGCGCATGGGCCGCATCCTAGGCAGCGGAAAGCTTCAAACATTGCTTCCTTCTTTGTTTTCTCCAAGTATTCAGCGGCTTCTTCTAGGCTTAGGTGCGGCTTCTCAAGCGGAGGCTCATACCGCCGTTCCTTCTTTTTGAGAGAACCCCAGTTCCTTACCCAAGTTGTCTCTTCAACGTTCTCGTCTCTTCCTTTCCGCAAATCTTGTCCAGTCAAATAGAGGTTGATGGAAACCGCGGCTCGTTTTCCCGCCCCAACTGCTTCAATTATGCTTGCGGGGCCAGAGGTTATGTCGCCTCCCGCGAACACCCCCGGCATGTTAGTTTCTAGCGTGAACGGGTCAACCTGAATTAACGGCGCTCTAGCATCGCCATTTAAAAGCTCTTTTGGCAGGCACGTTGTTTCCGCAACTTGTCCAAGCGCGGGAATAACTGTGTTTACCTCGTATTGGTGTTCAGAGAAGCTTATGGGAACGGGGCGTCTTCTGCCACTTTCATCAGGTTCGCCAAGCCGCATTCGCAGGCACTCGATGGCCTTGACTTTACCATTGTCTCCGATAATCTGCTTTGGTGCGACCAAGAAGTGAAAGATGATTCCCTCCCTTTCGGCTTCTGCTATTTCGCTTGGCAACGCGGGCATTTCTTCACGAGAACGCCTATACAATATCATAACTTCTTTGGCGCCAAGCTTTTTCGCAGTTCGGGCCGCATCTATGGCGCTGTTTCCGCCACCGACAACCGCCACCTTCTCTCCGACGTCAACGTGTTCGCCAAGCGCAACAGCCCTTAAAAAGTCAACAGCGTTTATGACACCGTTAAGGTCTTCGCCTGGAACGTTCAACTTCATGCCCAGCTGAGTGCCTAATGCCAGTAAAATTGCTGTGTATCCGTCTTTTCGAAGGCTTTCAATAGTTATGTCTTTTCCGAATTCTATGCCGGTTTTTATTTCAACACCCAAGTCCTTGACAAACGCGACCTCGTTTGCCACCACAAACTTTTCCAGTCGAAAGTCTGGAATGCAGTAGCGCATCATGCCGCCTGCTTCGTTCATGCGTTCAAAAACGGTCACGGGATAGCCGAGCTTTGCCAGCTCGTAGGCGGCGGTTATGCCTGCTGGTCCAGCGCCGATTATGGCTATTTTTTCATCGTGCCTCTTTGGTATTGGTTTTGGCTTAACCTGCCCATATTCGCGTTCGATGTCGGCCACGATTCTTTTTAGGGCGCGAATGGCTACCGCTTGGTCGACATTGGTTCTTGCGCACGCGTCTTCGCAGGGGCTAAAACAGACTCGGCCGCAGATTGCTGGAAAAGGCATGTCTTGACGTATAAGCTCAACAGCTTCTTTGAACTTGCCTTTTTGAAGCAATGCTACGTACCCTTGAACGTTTACGCGTGCTGAACAAGCTGAGCGACAAGGCGGCAGTTGTCTCTTTACGTTTGTGTTGCCAGTGTTTGTCATTGTTAAACCAGCTTGATGTAGAAAACTATCTTCTGCCGAATATATTAACTCACCTAAGCCATGGTTAGCGCAAAAATAGCGCATGAAGCAAGGAGAAAAAGAGGAAAATAGTTATTCCCGGAGTCTCCCTTCGAGCTTTTCAACCCACTTGTTGTATTCTCTTGAGCTGAGCAGGCTTTTGAGTTCTTCTTCCAGAACCAGCGAGTTTTTCGGTTTTATCTCGGCAATCCACCCGCCACCATAGGGGTCTTCGTTGATAAGGTTAGGTTCATTTTTTAGGGCGTCGTTGACTTTGACTATTTTCCCGCTGACAGGCGCATACAGGTCAAACATGAACATCCATGTCTCTGCAACGCCGAAGGGCTCCATTTTGTTGACTTCTTTCCCAACAGCATCTGTCATTATGTGTGCTATTCCCTTGAGGTGCCTTTGCGCATAGTCAGATAATCCTACGCGGATGTTGCCTTCAGGAGTAACTTGTGCCCACGTATGCTTAGGTGTGTAGAGTAGCAGTTCGGGTGAAGCCAGCAGTTCTTTGCGTTTTTCAGGAGTTATTCCTCCTGTTCTCATTAGGTCTTCTAGTCGTAGGCGGATGGCTTCTGAGACGAATTCTGATATGCTTCTGTATCGTCCTGTTTTGATTGCTTCTTCTATTTCCTTAATTAATTCTTGTCTTAGGCTGACGGTTTTCCATTCAGACATTTTTATCAACCTCCTTTACGTCTGATTGAAATATAGTTTAAGCGTTTGATATATACTTAGTGTATATTTTATGTATAGAAGTAAATACTACAATATAAGATGTCGCTCATGCAAGAAAACTATCTGCTTTGTTTTCTGCCAAAACTAAACCTATCCCAAACTCTCTCGTGCAAATAGTAAATGACCATTTTAAGCACAAACTCAAATGCGCCAACTCCTCCGCCTATCGTCAAATTCCCCGTAAAGGCAAACACCAGAAAAACCGTGGTCAATGTTGCAACTATTCTCCAAGAAATTGTTTTCAAAAAACTTCGAACTGGCTTTTCCATGCTTCTTAAACCTCTAGTTAGAAATAATCAATCTATGGAGTAATAACGATTTTGTCTATTCAAGCTACAGAAAGAATATATGCCTTACGCGCAAGATAAAGATAGTAAATACTATTGGAGAGAAAAAGTGTTTGGAAAGCAGAAAGGTGCAGAAAGTTGGCTATTCAACTTTGACCATTTCGCTTCCAAGCGAATGGGCAAAACAGAACAACGTCGCGCCTGGAGACCTAATTTTTATCTCGCTAGAAAGAGATGGCACGTTAAGAGTAATGCCGGGCCACATAGCTCAGCGCGAGGAAGCAGAAGAGTTCATCATAAACGCTGATGCGTGCGACGAGGCAGGAATGCTGGAAAGAGTCATAGTGGGCTGTTACATACTTGGACGTGACGTCATAAGAGTAACTTCTTCGGTTAGAATAGAAAAAGAACATGTTGACGAAATAAGGCGAATAGTGCGTAAGCTGATCGGTTTGGGAATACTCGAGGAAGCGCCGAAGAACGTGTTGTTGCAGTGCTCGATTGACCCTGCAAAATTCAAAATTGACATGCTTGTTCGGCGTTTGTCGCTGATTGCCTCCACAATACTGTCTGAAGCGGTTCAAGCTTTTGTGGAGAATGATAAGTCTTTGGCTGAGGAAGCAATAAGCCGTGAAGACGAGGCAGACGCCATATACTATCTTGCTGTGCGCTTGGTTCTTTTGGCGCAGGTTAAGCCGGATGTTGCCGAGCAAATAGGAGCTACTAACATCTTGTTTATTCCTGCGACGCGGCTTATTTTGCAGTATCTGGAGCTTATTGCGGATTATGCTGAAGAGCTTGCAAGCAGAATTACTGAGGTTAGAGCGTATAGAAAGAAAATATCTAAAGAGGTTGTTGAGAGAATTCAGCACATTGCGGAGTCGGCACAAACTGTTTTCCAAAAAGCTTTGGACTGCGTTTTCTCCCGGGATATTAGAATTGCGAACAGCGTTCTGGAAATGAGAAAAGTGCTTGAAAGCGAAGTAGCTAAATTCGTTCAAGAAGCACCTGAAATACCTTTTTTAAGAGTAATTGTTTTGTGTTTGAACAAGATTGCCGAGCTGGGTGCCACAATAGCTGACATTGCCATAAATAGGTCACTTGAAGAACCAAGCAAGCACGTGGAAAACATTATACAAACCGTAAAGCACACGCGCACTTTGCCTTTCCCCGTCCGCGAGAAAAAAGTCATCCGTCACGTTTGAGCTATTTTTGACAGAACAATGCTTAATAGCTAAAATGTAAATAGTATATATAAGGGGCGTAGAACTTGAATAATTTTGATGAAGCACTTCACAACATCGACGTTTTCTGCAAGGTTCTAGCAAAGAAGATAATAGAAGGCGAAAAAAACGAAAATGAAAATTCCATTGTAGAGCCTATGGAAAAGCTTCTTTACAGAAAATATGTGGTTGAACAAGAGTCAGCCTCAAGTTCTGTCCGAACCTTGATCCCGCTTCCGCAGCTTGAAGAGCCTTTAATAGACGTTTTTGAAGATGACGATTACGTTAGAATTTTTATGCAGTGTCGCTGCAAAGACGAAGTGATTACCGTGCGCGGGCATGTTGACGGAATAGAAATCTGCAAGCGAGAGTGTCATACAGATATAAACGGGGTTGAAGTTTGCGTGGAAAACTGTAGAAAGGTAGAGCTAACTGTTAGTCAACTCAAAACAGACGACATTATCACAAAATGCGTCAACAATGAGGTTTTTGAGGTTAACATACCAAAAGTTAAGTCTGCTCGATGAAAAGAAAAACTAGGTTGATGTTGCGCTTCGCCTCTCTATTCTGGTTCTGCAGGATTCTTCCGCAATGCACTTTGAGCATGTGTAAATGACGTCAAACTCGTTTTTTTGCGCGTCGGAAGGATTAACGAAAGAAGCAAAACATTCTTCTCCTTTCTTTATTGTCTTGCCGCAACAAAAGCATTCATGTTCTTTTAAAGCAGTTATCTTCACTTTCTGCACCCAAGTTTGTAGGTGTGCACACCTTTGCTATTAATGCTTTCTTGCCGTCTGAAGCAAAATTGGAAGAGAAAACGAATAAAAAATTTTTACAATGAAGGGTGTCAGCTTATTTTGGCAATCATCTTGTCCAGTTTTATCTTGTGAAAGTCAAGGGCAAGTTCTTTAGGATCTACGCCCAGCGCTAGACACAAAAGCTCGGTATAGTGGACGATGGGCATGCTGTATTCTTCATGGTATGTTGACTTCATAAGTAGCTGTCCCATATCCAGCGTCAGAAAACAGAATGGGCAAAGAGTCGAGATACAATCTGCGCCTGCCTTGGTTGCGTTCACAATTTTGTCTCTAGCTATCGCCAACGCCACGTCGTCTGCGTAGCCTCTCAAAAGGCCACCACAGCATCTAAGCTTGTTCTTGTAATCTATGCTTTCAGCACCTAGGGCTTTTATTAGGTTCTCGAAGATTTGTGGACGTTCAGGGTCATCAAACTTGAGTAGCGCGCTTGGTCTGAGCGCGTGGCAACCGTAGAATGCGGCAACTTTCAGTTTTTCCATGTTTTTTGTCAAGCTTTTCTTAAGCTTGTTTATGCCTATGTCGTCAGTTAGAACTTGAAGGTAGTGCCGAACCTCTTGTGTTCCTCTAAATTCTTTCCCTGTTTTAGACAAGATTAGGTTTACTCTTTTTTTAAGGTCTTCTTTTTCTTTTAGCAAAGTATTTGCCATAGCAAGCGACTCAAAACATCCTGAGCATAAAGTAACAATGTTGAGGTTGGCTTCTTCTGCCAAGCAGATGTTGTACGCGGCAATTGCCAAACTGGTTTCCAATTCTATTGACTGCAACGGCGGCGGAGCGCAACATGTCATGTTCGCTAGGTCAACCAGTTCGATGCCCAGTTTTCCAAGCGCTTTTCGCGCCGAAAGCTCATAGTGAGGCTGGCGGGCAGGTATTGTGCATCCTAGAAACAACGCGTAGCTTGTCATGAGGATTCTTCCTTCTTCTTTTGAAGTTTGTCAAATCCCGTGGCTGAAAGAATTATCTTTAAGGCATCTATGCCCGTGGGCTGTAGAGGCGGTAGACCGTATTCGGCTCTCTTTTTTTCTAGGAATTTTGACATAGGCACTATGCGGCCTTCGCTTATTAGGGCTGAGGCAAACTCGGAATAAATCGTGGGCATGTTGCCATCTTTTATTGCCATGTTTCTCAGCGCGTAAATCACGTCGGCAATTTCGACTTTTTGGGGGCATCTCTCTTGGCAGTTGTAGCATGAGGAGCACAGCCATATTGCGTCGCCCTTCAAAATCTCCTCTCTCTGGTCTAAGAGCGAAAGTTTGATTACGTCTCTCGGGTTAAACTTATCCGTGACTTTAGCCACCGGGCAACTGCTTGCGCATGTTCCGCACTGGTAACAAAGGGTTATTGTTTCTCCGCCTAGGGCATGCTTCACTTGCTTAGAGAAAGATTGGTTGCGGGTTTTCTCTGTGGTCATCGTCGCGTCGCCTTTTCTAAGTTGCTGGAAGCGTCAGTGGGCCTAGTTTTTCCAGTTTTTCAGTCATTTCTAGAGCTGCTTGGGAGAACTTGTCGCCTTCGATGAAGACGAAATTGAACATTTCAAGCCGTTCTGGTTCAATTCCATACTCTTTCAGCAACATTTTCGCCAACGCTACTTTCTTTTTTGTTTTTTGGCTTCCTACCTCGTAGTGGCAACCATCAGTTTTGCATCCCACTACCATTACGCCTTCTGCACCCGCTTTGAAAGCTTCCAGAAACTGCTGCACGCGCAGGATTCCCGTGCAGGGAACCTTCATAATCCTCACGTTGGCCGGATACTGCATCATGGCCATGCCAGAAGAATCAACAGCCGTGTGTCCGCATTCAGAACAGCACATCGCGATTATTAGCGGCTTTGAGGTTCCATTAACTGAAAGCAGTCCTTTCATCTGAGCCGCCATCTGGGCAGGACGCCAATTTCTAAGCTCAATCGCGTTAACCGGGCATGTGCCTACGCATACGCCGCAGCCTTCGCACAATAGGTCAGAGACTTTGGCGACAAAGTGATCCTCTCCTTTCGGTTCCAAGCTTATTGCTCCGTACGGGCAAGTGACAGGACAGAATTCGCAGTCCCCGCAGTAGTCTTCGTTGATTACTGCTGTTTTCTGGTCTTTAACTATCTTGCCTGTACTAAGGAACTTGGCTGCCTTTATCGCTGCAGAGTGGGCCTGAAGCGAAGTTGTGGGCGCATCTTTCGGAAAGGTTGCTCCTCCGCAAAGGAATATTCCCTTAAGCTTTGTTTCAGTGGGCCTCAGCTTCGCGTTGTATTCTTTGAAGAAACCGTCTTGCTCTAGCTCAATGCCTAATTTTTCAGCCAGTTCTTTTGCGTCTGCAGCTGGAACAAAGGATGTTGCCAAAACCACAAGATCAGCCTCGAGCTCCATCATTCTCCTGAGAATAGCATCCTCAACGTCAACTATCAAAGTGTTGTCTTCAGGGTCAAGCGAAATTTCAGTTGGCCTACCCTTAACAAATTTTACGCCTAAATCTCGAGCCCGCTCATAATAGTATTCATGTTCTCTTCCAGTAGTCCTGATGTCAATGTAGCATATGGTGACGTCGGCCTCTGGATCGGCTTCTTTAATTAGAATAGCGTGCTTGAGCGATATCATGCAGCAGATGCTTGAGCACCACGGGTTCCATCGCCTATCTCGAGAACCAACACACTGAACAAACACTATCCGCTTGGCAGGCTTGCGGTTGGAAGGTCTTATAATTGTTCCGCCTGTGGGGCCAAAACCGTCTATCATTCTTGCTAGTTCCAAGTTGGTGACAACATCGGGGTACTCGCCATAATGATACTCTTTTATCACGCTTGGGTCATACTCTTGAAAGCCTGTTGCCACAATTATTCCGCCAACGTTAAGCGTAACTTTTTCCGCCTTCTGGCTGAGCTCAATTGCGCCTGTCGGGCAAGCCTTAACGCATTTTCCGCATTCGGCGAACTTGCATGCTGACTCGTCGATGACGTAAACGGGCGGGTACACGTTCGGCGTGTTCATGTAGATGGCTTTTCGGGTCTTAAGCTTCGCGTTATACTCGTCTGGAACCTCGACTGGGCAAACAGCGACGCATTTTCCGCATTGGTTACACTTCTCTTCGTTAACATATCTAGGCTTCTTTTCGACTGTAACTCGGTAGTTTCCCGGCACTCCTTCGACGCTGACAACCTCGGCGTTTGTGAGTATGTTCAGGTTGGGAATTTCTGAGAAACCTGAGCGATAAACGCACTTTCTGGAGGTGTGGGTGACGCTTTTTATGTCTGAGGAGGAAGCTTGAATACAGATGGCGCAGTCGTCTGTTGGGAAGAATCTTCCTGCACGCGCTGCTAAGCCGCCTAGGAAAGGCTCCTTTTCCACTAGATGCACTTCAAACCCGAGGTCTGCAAGGTCCTCAGCTGACTGCATGCCTGCAATTCCGCCTCCTATTACGAGGACAGACTTTAAAGCTGGAAACTCGATTTTCTCTATTGGCTCGGCCAGCTTAACGCGTTCAATTGCGCCTGCAAGCATGGCTTTGGCTTTTTCAGTGGCTTCTGCAGGAGTGTCACGGTGAGGTATGGCGCAGTGGTCTTTAAGGTCTACGACCTCGACAAGATGAGGGTTGAGCCCTGCTTTTTCCACTGTTTCAGCAATTTTTATTTCGCTTAGTTTTGGAAGGCTTTCAGCGACAACAACTCGGTTTATTTTTTTGCTTTTGACGGCGTTCGCTATGGCTTTTAGTCCTTCGCCGCGCCAGAACTCGGTTGTTCTGGCTACGAGTTTTACATTTGGATTTTTTTCCAAAAAGCTTGAGATTTCTTTGAGGTTGAGGATTTCTGAGAGTTGTCCTCCTTCTGAAAGGAATACTCCTACTTTTATGTCGTCCATCGTCTTTTACCTCCTAAGGGTTTCAATTAGCTTATGATTATGGTCGTAAATGCTGACTTCAAGAGGCATTTGCCCAACCGCGTAGTGCGTGGCGCAGGCGAAGCACGGGTCGTAAGCTCGGAAAGCCATCTCCACCATGTTAAGTAATCCGTCGGTGACTTTGCCTTTTTGTATGAGGTTTTGGGCTGCGCTTTTGACAGATAGGCATATGCTCGGCGCGTTGTGCGTGGTCGCCACAACCAAGTTCACTTTTTTGGCTAAGGCTTTCTCGTCTAGCTGATAGTGGTGGATAAGTGTGCCTCGCGCGGCTTCAACAATGCCGACGCCTTCGCCGGGTTTTCCAGGCTTGTTTCGGATGTCTTTGCGGGTTATGTCCTTGTCGGTTACTAGTTCTAGTGCGCGTTCTGCGGCGTACATGAGTTCGATAAGCCTTGCCCAGTGGAAAGCAAGCGTGTTGTGTACTGGTTTTCCGCCGAGAGTCTTGTACATTCTTTCGTATTCTGCTTGTGCAAGCGGGGTTGCCATGCCTTCGGCCGCGTTAAGTCTTGCAAGTGGGCCTACTCTGTAAAGCCCGCTGTCGGCGCCGTCGACTAGGCCTTTCCAGCCGACTTTTTTGAGGTAGGGCAGCTTCACGTAGGTCCATGGTTCAACATGTTCTTCAATCACGTTCAGATACTCGTTTGGAGCGAATTTTACGAATTCTTTCCCTTCGGGGTCAACCACGCGGATTTTGCCGTCGTAAAAGTTTACCTTGTTATTTTTGTCAACTGTTCCCATGTAGTAGGTTTTCGCGGTGTAGGAGGGGCTTGTTATGAGTTTTACGTACTCAGTATTTTTTAGAACGATGTCGTCAAAAAGTTTAAGCGACAGCTTGGCAAACTCGACGCAGCTTTTTACCATTTTTTCGATTTCGCGTCTTTCTTCTTCAGACAACGCCTTTGATATGCCGCCAGGGATGCAAGCACTGACAGGATGGGTTGGTCTGCCCCCAAGTATTCCCGTTATCTTCTGTCCGTAGGCTCTGTGTATTATTACTTGTTTTGCGATGTCGAGGCCTGCTTTTTCGATGACGCCGAGTATGTTTCTTTTGGCTGGCGGGGCGTCCGGGCCTACGACGAAGTCGGGTCCGCCTAAGAAGTAGAAGTGAAGTATGTGGTCGTAAATGTAGTAGGCGACGTACATGAGTTCTCGGAGTTTTTTGGCGGTTTCAGTAGGTTCAACGTTGAAAGCCGCATCTAGGGCTTTGGCGCCCGCCATGTGGTGAGCTACCGGGCAGACCCCACAGATTCTTGTGGTGATTATGGGCAGGTCTTCTGCTCTTCTTCCTTCGCAGAATTTTTCGAACCCGCGCAGTTCGGGAACTTGGAAGTACACGTTGTCTACGTTGCCTTCGTTGTTTAGGAATATGGTGATTTTTCCGTGTCCTTCCAGCCGCGTGATAGGGTCTATGACTATTTCCTTCATTTCTGCACCTTCCTTCTGAAAATGGAGTTAGCTAGAGAATACTTGTAAAACGTTCCTATCGGGTCTACGACTTGTTCGATGACGTTTGGGTCTGTGGCAATTGAGGCTAACGCACTGACCATTGCCGCGCCTTGGTCAGCTACTCGTGGCGCAGGTCCGCCGCATCCTGTGCATGGAATGTTGACTTTTGGGCATTGGGCGCCGCAGCCTCCGCGTGTTGCCGGTCCCATGCAGATTACGTTTTGGTCCCAGAAGCAGGTTTTTTGGTCGTCTTCTATTTCGTATATCCTTTTTATCTGTGAGAGTTTTCGGTCCATTTTTTCTCTTGGGCATTCGTCGCATATCGATTTCTGAGGCAGCAGGCTTGAGCCTTTTGGAGGCAGTTTGCCCGTAATTATTGCTTCTACTGCTGCGATTATGCTTGGAATTGGGGGTGGGCATCCTGAAAGGTAGTAGTCCACTTCCACGGTTTGGGGTAGAGTTTTTACGGTGTCGTAGAATTCTGGGAGTTCCAGTTCTCCTTCTTTGGTTTTGAAGGATGTTTGCGGGGTTACTTTTTTCGGGTTGTTGGTTGAGGGAGTTTCAAAGTAGGCTCGTTCGAAGATGGTTTTTCGGTCCCAAAGGTTGGCTAGCCCTTTTACGCAGCCGTCGTTTGCGCACGAGCCGAAGGCCACGAGGATTTTTGATTTGGCTCTGAGAAGTTTGGCTATGCGTTCGTTTTCTGCGGTGCGTATTGCTCCGTTGAAGAAGCAGACATCTATGCTTTTGTCGGGCATGGCTTCGACGTCCTTGTATTTGATGTCGATGGCTACGGGCCAGAAGACGATGTCGGCTTTGGCTACTATGTCAAGGATTTTTTCGTTTACGTCTAGAACGGCTATTTCACAACCGCCACAGCTAGCTGCCCAGTAAAACGCGAATTTTAGCTTCTCCAATTTCTTCACCATGTTATGAATTATGTTTAACGGAAAAAAGAGTAGTGTGGGTTCTGGAATTTAAATTTAGTCATGGTGGAACCAAGAAAAATGATGGAAAATACGCCAAATTTGACGCATTCGGTATATATTTTTGCTAGGCCGGTAACCCCGCCTCGTTTTCTCCAGCCGTTGTTTGTTCCGTCTCTCCTTTCCTAGTCTCTTCGTATGTTCCAGTTGCATTGGGCATTGAGCACTGCTCTTCTTCTTTGAGGTTGAGTGTTCCTCTCACCGTGCCATCTTCTGCATAGGTTATGGTGAAGCCCATCTTCTTCATCAGGCTTATTGCGCGGTAGTTTTCTGGAAGCATTATCGCGTAGAGTTTTTCGATTTTCATATCTTTGCAGATTTCTATGGCGTAGTCCACAAACTTGGTTCCCAAGCCAAGACCTTGCCACGGGTCGGCCACAATGAAGGCTATTTCGCCTGTTTTTCCGTCGGGTTCGATGCTTACTCGGACGACGCCTAGTATTTTTCTTTGTCCGTTTTCCGAGAGTTCCGCCACGATGGCTATTTCTCGGTCATAGTCAATGTTGCAGTAGCGCACTCTTGTTTCGTGAGGCGTGTCTTTTAGGATTTGGAAGAACCTAAAGCGGATGGACTCCTCTGAGAAGTTTTTGAACATTTCCAGCCATAGGGGTTCGTCTTCGGGTTTTATGGGTCGCAGCAGCACTTCGCGTCCGTCGCGTAGCTTCCACATTGTTTCGTACTTCTTCGGGTAGGGCGTGATTACGAGGTGTTGGTGTGGCTCAATTTTTTCGAAAACTTTGTTTTTGTCGATGACTATGCGCGCGTCGAATGCGTAGGCTTCTTTTTCGTTTATGAACAGCGGGTTTATGTCTACCTCTTTCAGTTGTGGGAAGTCTATGAGCATCTGCGAGAATAGCACCATAATCTCTTCCAACAGTTTAAGGTTGGCGGGCGGCACGTTTCGGTAGCCTTTTAGCAGCTGGTAAACCTTGGTTTCTTCCATTATTCTGCGCACAAGCGTCTGGTTTAACGGTGGTAAGCCAAGCGAGAAGTCTTTGAAAAGCTCGACACCGATGCCTCCCATGCCGAAGAGGATGACCGGCCCGAAAAGGGGGTCAGTTTTTGAGCCTATTATGACTTCGTAGCCTCTTTTCTTAATCATGGGTTGGACGGTGACGCCGATGATTTCCGCGTCTGGCCTGTACTCTTTTGCTTTTCGTATTATTTGGTCGTAGGCTTCGCGGAGTTCCTTCTCGTTGCTTATATCCAGCACTACGCCGCCCGCGTCAGTCTTGTGCACGATTTGTGGTGAGAGTATTTTAAGCACCACGGGGTATCCCATCTGCTGCGCAAGCTGGGCTGCTTCGTCTGGGTTGTGAGCTATTTTAGTTGGAACCACCGGAAAGTTGTAGTATTCAAGGAAAGTTTTGGCTTCTGCTTCGTTGAGGATTTCTCGGCCTTCCTTTGCCGTGTTGCGAATTATGACCATGAGGGGGCGTTTCGGCGGAGAAATGTCAACAGGCAATTCTTCAGGCGTCTCGTAAAGCAGTTCGAGATTGCTCTTGTACTGGTACATGTATATGTAAGTTTTCACTGCTTGTTCGGGCGTGGAGTATGTTGGAATGTTATTGCTGTTGAAGACTTTGTTGGCTTCTTCCACTGCGCCGTAACCCATAAAGCTTGTAAGTATGGTCTTGTTTTGGTAGGTTCTGCTTTTCACCAGTTCTGAAATGGTTTCAGCAATTTTGACGGGCTCTCCAACTGCCTGGGCAGTGTAGATTATTAGCAAGCCGTCTATGTTATCGTCGTTTAGGCATGCTTCCACCACAGCCTTGTAACGGTCAGCTTTTGCGTCTCCAAGTATGTCTATTGGGTTTCCGTGGCTCCAGAAATGGGGTAGCACCGCGTCAAGAGTCTCCATGGTTTTTGGGCTGAGCTGCGCCATCTTTCCGCCTCTTGCGATTATGGCGTCTGTAGCCATCACGCCTGGGCCACCTGCGTTCGTTATTATTGCGAGTCTTGGCCCTCTGGGCAGCGGCTGTGTTCCGAGAACTTCGGCGCAGTTGAATAGGTCGGCGATTTCTTCCACGCGGACGATTCCTGCTCGTTTGAAGGCTTTATCGTAAATCATGTCTTCGCCTGTAAGCGAGCCCGTATGCGAGGCCGCTGCTTTTGCGGATTCTCCGAACTTGCCTGCTTTGACGACGATTATGGGTTTGGTTCGGGCGAAGTGGCGTGCTGCGCTCATGAACTTGCGCGCGTTGCTTAGGCCTTCGATGTACATGAGTATGCTTTTGGTTTTGTTGTCGGTTCCAAAGTAGTCTATGAGGTCGCCGAAGTCCACGTCTATCATTGAGCCTATGCTTACGAAGTTGCTGAAACCTATGTTCTGGTTTATTGCCCAGTCCAGAATTGCGGAGCCGAGAGCGCCGCTTTGGCTTATGAAGGCTATGCTGCCCGGCTTTGGAACGCGGTTGATGAAGGTGACGTTCAAATTGTTGCTTGGGCGAATAATGCCCAGACAGTTGGGCCCAATAATGCGTAAACCATACTTCTTTTTTATCTCCAGAATTCGGTCTTCAAGAGCTTTTCCTTCTGGTCCGATTTCCTTAAACCCAGCCGAGATGATGACAAGCCCAAGTATCCCCGCTCGGCCACACTGCTCCACGATGTCTGGCACGGTTTTTGCAGGAGTGGCAATAACCGCAAGGTCCACGGGCTCGCCTATCTGCTCAACGCTTTGGTAGGCTTTAAAACCGAGAATTTCGGACTTGCGGATGTTAACGGGGTAGATTTTTCCCTCAAACTTTAAATCAATAAGGTTTTTCATTAACGTGAAGCCAACAGTGCCCTCTTCATCGCTGGCGCCGACAACCGCGACGCTTTTCGGGTTAAAAATCTTGTCAAGATTAAGCGTAACCAACCCTACAACCTTCCTATCTGAAAGCGTGATTCGAAACCGCTGATTAAAACTTTACGACCTTAAAATCCAACTTCCACGAACCAAAAACAATGTTAAACCTATTTATAAGGGGCCTAAAATTTTCCAAGCACAAAACAGAGCCTACAAAAACTGCACAAACGATAAAAAGCCAACCCTCGCAATAGGTGCATTGGGTGAAAAACAACATGAAAATCAAACCAGCCCTACTCAATTTAACCGCGATGATTCTGGTTGCCGCAATCTCCAACATGCCTAACACGGCATCCGCCGTCAAAACCATAATCGACCTTAGATGGTCTAGCCCGATGTACACACATGACGTGGCCGTGTCAGGAGACGGAAACTACATAGCCGCCGTAAACACGACAGGACTGTACTACTTCGAAGCCGCCAGCCCAACGCCCCTCTGGTGGTACGAGCCGCCAACAACGCTCCTGTCAATAGCCATCTCTTCAAACGGTGAATACGTAGCCGCAGGCGACACCAGCGGACAAATCCACTACTTTAACCAGTCAACAGCAAGACGAGGCAGCGAAACCACGCCAACATGGACAAGCAACAGCATGGGCGGACCCATCGAAAAAGGCACACTAGCCATGTCCGCAAACGGAAACTACACAGTCGTGGGCGGAACAGGAGTAAGCATGTGGTACTACGCAGAATGCCACAAAAGAGCAGGCTCAGGGCAAGACGCAACATGGACAAGCTCCCCTCTAAACGCAATGGATTTCCGCTCTGTCCACATCTCAGCGGACGGTGAACACGTCGCAGGCGGAGGAATCCGCTATGGCGGCGGAGGCTTCGTCGCCTTCTACACAAACGCAACCAAACAATTAGGCTACATCCAGCCAACATGGAACTCCTACAGTCAACTCGAAGGCGCAGTCACAGACCTTGCGCTTTCAGACGACGGATACGGACTCGTTGCCATAACGCAAAACATCATGTCACTTCATTACTGGGCAAACGCAACCACGCTCACAGACGACCCCAACGCAACATGGACAAACCCGGGCCTTTTCAGCTCAGTAGACATGAACGCTAACGGAAACAAGGTGGTCGCTGGAGGAAACGGCGCCGGCAGCTTGCACTTCTGGGGAAACGCCAGAGGCAGAAGCGGAATACAGCCCGAAGACTGGGTCATAATGGAAAACACGGACGTAATAGACGTGGCGCTAAGCAAAGACGGAAACATTATAGCCGCACCGTGCCAAACTGAACTCTTGGAATACGTAGCCTACTTTATAGGCTCCGCTGGTGAAACCCTTGGTAGCTACAAGCTTGAGCAATACTGCACAATGGCCTCAATATCAGACGATGGAGGAACTATCGCAATCGCTGGGCCAGGATACGACAGCCTCTACGTTTTTAATGCCTACGTTGATGGGACGCCGCCAGCAATAAACGATGTCTACCAAATCCCGGAAAAAACCAGCGTGTATCCAGACAACACGGTTGCAGTGTTCGCTAACGTGACAGACGAAGGAAGCGGAGTAAAAAGTGTAATCCTAAACTACACAACAGGCAACGGAACATGGTTCACCCAAGAAATGCAGCCCTACACCACAGACATCTACAACGGAACCATACCCGCCTTCCCCCAAGGCACAAACATAACCTACATAGTGTTCGCGGAAGACAATGCGGATAACTTGGTGTGCTCAGAACAACTTGGCTACATACTGGAATATCAGGTTCTTCCAGAACTCGCACACGCACTAGATC
>JAWAPV010000011.1:0-16043 GCA_038894255.1 Bathyarchaeia archaeon | reverse complement strand
CACTATCACCGTGCTATCTTTTCGAACCTTGCGAATTTTTTCTGGGCTGCAATGGTCTGTGTGCGAGTGAGTAACCAAAATAAGGTCAGCCTTTTCAGATGCGTCGCAGTCTTTGGCAAGGTCTATGTAAACTATTTTTCCATCGGCTTTTATTTGGAAACCAGCGTGAGCCAACCATCTTATTAGAACAACCATCTTTCTTCACCCCTATTAGATGGTAAATGATTTTTAGGTTTAAATGGTTTATCAACTGGCGACACGAAAACGAAAATTGTTAATAAAAAATTGAGTGCCTACTTTCTTTTGTCATCAACAGCTGCTTTCGGCGGATTCTGCTCAATCTCCTTCACGCGCATTTCGATAAATTCCGTGATTTTGCTCTCTGCCTGCTTCTTGGCAATAGCTTGTTTTTCAAGGTTTTCCTGAATTATTTGCAGAAGCTTATCCATGTCTACCGGCTTAAGAACATACGCGTCCGCGTTTTTATTAACTGCTTCAATGGCGTTTTGCAGGGAAGGGTAGCCCGTAATGATTATTTTTACCATTTTTGGCGTGGTTTCTTTGATGGCAGTTAACAGCTTGGTTCCTTCCATGTCGGGAAGTCGCATGTCCACCAGCACCATGTTATAGAATGTTTGGTTGGTTTTTGCGATGGCTTCTTCTCCGCACTCGGCAGTATCCACTGAGTATCCTTTTTCGCTAAGTATGGTCTTCAACACTTTCCTTATAGTTTCATCATCGTCGACAATAAGGATTCGGGCACGTTCACCCAAACATTTTCACCCCCTTTAACTTTAGGCTTCATCGGAAGAGTAATTGTAAAAGTGGTTCCTTTGCCCACGGTGCTTTCCGCCGAAATTGTGCCATCGTGGGCTTCCACAAGCCGCTTGCAGATCGCTAGGCCGAAACCCATGCCTTTAGCCTTTGTCGTGCATAACGGCGACCAAAGCTTCTTCAAAACTTCGTTCTCTATGCCGACGCCAGTATCGCTAAAGCTAATCTTCACATGGTTCTTGGCTTTCTTGCTTTTTATTGTTAATGTTCCGCCTTTCGGCATTGCATCTACGGCGTTTCGGATTAGATTGGCAAAGGTTCTCTTCATCTTTTCTGGGTCAATGCATAACCTTAGATTATTATTAACTAGGTTTACGACACGTATGTTGCTGGGAACTTTAACTAGAGCTAAAGCCTCTGTCACAATATTTTTCAGCGTGCTTTCCTTCAATTCTAGGCTTATGTCCCTTGAATAGTCCAAGAGGTCGTTCACGATTTTGTTTGAATATTCGACGTCCCGCTCAATTACCTCCAGCATCTCTTTTACTTTCTTGTCTTTTGTCAAGTTTAACTTGGTCTTCAAATAGTAAGCGGCACCTGCTATGCCCGTTAGTGGGTTACGGATGTCGTGGCCAACCATTGCAGCAGTTTCGCCTATTGTTGCAAGGCGTTCCGCTTTGAGCAGCTTTTGCTGAGCTTCTTCTAATTCTCTTGTTCTCTGTTTTACTCTCATCTCTAGCTGGTCAGCATATTCTTTGATCTTGTTTTTCGCTTCATTTAATTGTTTGAAAAGTTGAGCGTTCTCGATGGCTACAGCAGCTTGGTGCAAGAAGAGTTCTAACGGAGCAAGGGACTCCTTTGTGGGTTTTCTTCCATCTGCAGGATCGTCTATGCTCAGCATTCCCACGATGCGCCCGTCTGCTAAACGAAGAGGCGCATATAATAGATCATCTGGGTTCCAATCTATCATGTCTTCAGGCTTAAGGTGGCTTGTAACTATGCCCTGCGAGAATCTCTTTCTAACCCATGGGTCGCTCCAAGGAAGGTAATAAAACTCGCCAATTTTGAAACGAGCATATTCTGGACCGAATCTTTCGCGCCACACCTGCCCAGGTACTCCGTTTTTCCACAAAAAGTCCCTTTCTTTTTTTGTCAAGCCCGCTGTGACTAGGTCCTTTGGACTTGCTGGTTCTAAGGTTTTTTCGTCAACAGCCCGTATTACAACTCTGCGCCAGCCATGTGCTCTTACAGACTCGGCAATTTTTCGCAATCGGTAATGCAGGTCGGTGGAGCGGATCATTTCGGCGGAGCTTTTCATAAGCACTGCCATTTGGCGTGAACGTTTTTCAATTTCTCTACGTTGTTCTAGATTGTTAATTGCGGTGGCAACGTGCGAAGAAAGAATTTGAAGTAGCATGGCGTCTTTTTCCCTAAAAGATTCTTTGGTCTTTTGCGCGTACAAAACGCCGATTACTTTTCCTTCTATCCTAATTGGAACGGCAATTTCTGACTTGACTTTCGGTTTGGTTTTTGTATAAGCTGTTCCATTCTTTAGATTTCGTGAAAGAATACATCTGCGCGCGTTAATAGCTTTCATTGCCAAACTTTTGTTCTGTTCGTTTAGAGACGATTTAAGAAGTCTGAGACGCCCACGAGAACAGACTCTTTGCAATTTGTCCTTTTCAAGGATAAAAAACGCGGCACTATCAAAATCAACTGTTTTTTCCACGGCTTCGAGCGAGAGGTCATAAATTTTTTGTAAACTGCGCGACTTGTTCAGTTTCCCGCTGTAAATGTTCAGTGCTGAAAGCCTCTCCTCAAGCCTTTTTATTTCAGTAATATCCGTAAGTGTACCTTCATAATAGAGCACGTCACCTTTCTCATTACGAACGGTGCGAACGTTCTCCAGAACTATGACCTTTTGTCCGTCCTTGCGCTTTAGAAGAAGCTCTACGTTGTTGAGCTCGTTCTTTTCTTCAAGTTCCCTCTGCCAAACCTTTCTATCTTCAGGGTTTACATAAAGGTCGCGCGGTATATCAATCGCTAAAAACTCGCTTAAAGAAGCATAGCCAAACAACCTAACAAGGGCTGGGTTAGCTGTAAGAACCTTTCCCTCAGGAGATGTTTGAAACACGCCCACGGGAACGTTCTCAAACAGTGAGCGGTATTTTGTTTCAGATGCTTTCAGTGCTTGTTCCGTTTTCTTGCGCTCGGTGACGTTGCGCGCAATTCCAAATTCTCCAATAATTTTCCCATTTTCAATGTTGGGCTTGCTTGTAAATTCACCAACCAAATACTCGCCTGACTTTGAAAGGATGCGAAGCTCATAAGGCGGCGGGGTTTTTCCACGCAATATTTGCTTGAAGGTTTTGACCGCAAGGGGAAGATCGTCTGGATGCACAAGTTTAGCAAAGGGCTTGCCGATCCAATCCTTGCGTTTCCAACCTGAGATTTTCTCGAAAACTGGGTTTAGCGATGTAAGTATTCCATTGCGATCTACGGTGTAGATTGTTTCAGGTGCCGCTTCAATGAATTTCCGATAGCGTTTTTCGCTTTCGCGTAAAGCGAGCTGGGCTTTTTTGCGTTCAGTAATGTCGCGTATGATGCTTGTAGAGAACGTTCCCTTTTTTGTTTTCCAAACTGAAAAGGAAACTTCCATTGGAAACTCGGTTTTGTTTTTTCGTAGGCCAACTACTTCGAAGGTTTTTCCAGAAGAGTACGCTTTTTTATTTGAAATTTTTTGTAATAGTTTTCGGTAGTGGGTTTTGCGAGTTTTTCTCGGCAATATGATTTTGATCGACTTTCCGATGGCTTCGGAAGCAGAGTACCCAAAAATTTTTTGAGCCGCCTTATTCCAAAAAATTATCCTCGCCTTTTTGTCTATTGTAATTATGGCTTCAGACGCGTGATCTGCAACGGAGCGAAACTGCTCTTCTTGTTCCCAAAGTTTACTTGTTCTTTCTTCAACCAGCTTTTCCAATTTTTTCGAGTACTGCTTAAGCTTCTCTTCCATATTCTTGCGTTCAGTAATATCCTCAACCATCTCTACGGCTGCTGTAACTTCTCCTTTATCGTTCTTAATAGGCGACGCAACCACTCGATAGTTTATGATTTTCCCGTTTTGCGGAGTTTCTGTTATTGATTCGTGAACTTTTCCATCTATAAAGGTCTTATAGGTCGGACAATAAGAGCAGATTTCTTTTCTTGGCGGCCTGTTATATGCCTTGTAGCAAGTGGGTTTCTCAGAAACGTCGATGTAGGGGAACCACTTCTTCATTTGTTTGTTTAGTGCCAAAATCTCCATTTTCGGGCTGATTACAGCCACTCCTATCCCAATATTATCAACAACACTTCTGTATCTTTTCTCTGATTCTACAAGTGCTTCTTCAGCTTTCTTACAACTGCTAGCCTCTTTTAGAATCGCCACAAAACCTAAAGGTTTTCCTAATGCGTTTTTCCAGATATTTGCAGAAAGTTCCACTGAGCTTTCGGCTCCATTTTTTTCAAAGGAACATTCAAGATTTCGAACCAAAACTTGTGGCAACGCCTTCTCAAACTTCTCTATTATTTTGTATCGGTCTTTTTCTGCAATAAAATCGAAAAAACTCTTTTCTACAAGTTCGCTTTTAGATGATACCCCACACATTTCAAGCGCCGCATAATTGCACTCAACAATTTTTCCGTTCAAATCTGTTACAAAAATAGCATGAGGTAACGCATTGAAAATGTTTCTAAAGCCTTTTTCCATTTTTCTCATGCTAGCAATATTTTTCAAGTGTTGAGTGCATCCGCATGAGAAACGATGATCCTCAATAGCTAAAGGCTCACGTTTATTGTTTCGCATTCAACAAAAAACTCCTTTTCTTTCAGTCTTTCTTTAACTGCTTGTTTAACGGCGGCTACATAATCCGAAAAAGCAAGTTTATCTGGTTTTTTTAAGGGCAAGTTGCCGTTAAATTTTTCATACAGTTGCTTCATTATAAGAATTTCAAGATAGTTGGCTCCTGCCCCAAATATATTTTTTAATGCAACTTCAAAGTCTTCGATTTTGTTTGGAATTTGCTCTTTTTTAAGCTTAAAGTTCTTGTCAAGGTAAAAGTATATTGCCTCTTTGGAAGAGTCGCCTAACGTGGAAAGGCCTTCGTCTATCGCTTGAAGTATCATTTTCTCGAAATCAAGCTTTGTCAATGATGTGTCCTCGTTGTTTGATTTGGAAACTATTGTTTTGTTGAATAGGACCGTATAAAGCCATTATGAACGTCTGATTCAGATTGTGAGTAGAACTTTTTCAATAAATTCAACGCAAAATCATATACACATATCTTTTTTCATCTTTTCAAAATTTTACGGTTTACCCAGTCTGGAACTTGTGCGTTTGGAACCGAATCAGTCTCTGGATTGTATGGTTTAACGTCAATTATTGGCGTAGCTTCTAAGGCGTCGAGCCCTTTAACCGTCAATACACACTTTTCCACTTTCAGAAGCTCAACAACACATAAGCCTATCGGATTGGGACGATCTGGACTTCTGCAAGCAAAAACCCCAGTTTCTACGTTTACCGCATGCCTTTTTGGGAAAACAAGCAAAGTTTGTCTTGTCTTCTCGTTATCGCGAAGATGCATCCAGTAAAGGATTATCAAATGCGAATATTTTTCAACGTCTTTTAATCCGGCGCAGAATTCTTGAGATATTTGCACTTGAGCCTCTTGCTCTCCCGCCTTGCTTACTCTTCCGATAAAGCGCAGTTGTCCTTTTCTACTCATTTAGAAACTCCTTTGAGGAAACTGTATTTCTAATACTGCTTGGTGATTCATAAGTGTTTTAATGTTCAGCAATAAAGGTATTAGCGCAGGGTGGAAATGCCTTGAGCGGACCAGTCCTTCAAGCTTGCAAAGAATTAATCGACGACGCAAAGATGCGGTGCGCCGACCTCGTTTTTAAAGAAGTCTGCCTCGAAATTTTGTCGCGTGCAAGTCATGTTCTGCCAAAAAAACAGTTTAAGCTATTGGTTTCGTATGCTACCGAAAGATTGAAAGAGAAAGTTCCTTTTGAACTGCAGCAAGAATTAGCAATAAGCAGATGATGTAAAAAGGGTTCCTTCCAACAGAAACTGTTGGAAATGATTAACTGGTCGCCAAATCCGAAAAAGCCGTCAGGGCAACCACCCTGTTTCCTTCTTTTAGAAAAAAGACTCTCTTACACATAGAATATGTTTTTAAAAATACGCAAAAGAGTTTGGTTAACTCAGCTTGTATCCTATTTTTCGTAGAAAATCCTTGCGTGCCTTGATGTCCTCTTCGTTTTCGATGCCCTTGCTTTTTGCGCCATCAATTACTCCCACTATTCCCCTTCCTTGCTCGGTTTCCGCCACGACCAGCTCAACGGGATTTGCGGTTGCAGCATAAACCGTGCACGTTTCAGGAATCTCCTTAACTCTGCTTAGAACGTTTATCGGATAGGCATTTCTGATGTAAATTAGAAAACTGTGTCCACATGATATTTCGAAGGCTTTTTTCTTTGCCAATTCTCGAAGTTCCTCATCATTTCCCTCATGCCGAACTAGGCATGGTCCTGAGCTTTCGCAGAAACCTATTCCAAATTTGATGTTTGGAACAGTATTTACAAGAGCCTCATACAGGTCTTCTACTGTTTTTATGAAGTGTGCCGTGCCGATTATTACGTTACAGTCTTTTGGCGGCTCTATCTTAACCGTTTTAAACTCCAGCATTCTAAAATCCCTAAAACTTTTTACACGAAACTTGTTTTTTAGCATTTAGGCCATTCTTGTTCTTCTTTTCGCAACTTTGACTAAAAAAAGCAAGGTTCCAGCCGTAACAATTATTGAAGATACGTAGAAAGCATTCACATACGCATTGCGTGAGGAAAACCCGAAAAAGTGGGTTTGGATGTCTGCTATCGGTCCGCCAACAAGAAGACCCGCGGGACCCCAAGATAAAGCTATCACGGTGTTGTATACGCTGAAAAGTCTGCCTCTTCGATCTTCAGGTATTAGGTCTGCAGCAAAACTGAAGCCTACTGTTTGAATAGTCCAGAAAGATGCGCCGTTCAATCCATAAAACACTGCAATTGTGAAGACATTAGATGCGACGCCATAAGCTAGTGGTGTCACAATCGCTAATAAAAGTCCTATAAAGAGAGTTTTGGCTCTTCCAATTCTGTCTGCCAGAACTCCGGAAAAAAGGCTTGCAAGCATCCCACCTACTGTCCACATTGTAAGTATGAAACTTGCTTCTTGGTCATTTGCTTTTAGCCCGTCTGGGAGTCTAATGAAAAGAAGGAAAATCTGGTTTATGCATGCGACGCCTATTATGATTATGACAAGCGTTGCCAAAAACCACATGTAGGTTTTAGAATCGTGCTTCGACGCTTTTCTTTTCAAAGTAGCCTCAGATGCGCTGTTTTTTTCTATTTTAGGGAGTGCTTTTTCTGTTTGCCTAGAAACAACCCACATAAGAAACGCGCTTGTCGTCAGCATTGCCGTGACTATGTAGAATAGTGTTCCTTGGCGGAAGCCTTCACCGTTCTGGTAGAGAAGACCAGCGAAGTTTATGCCTATCATCCTTCCGAGTGACGCGATAAAGTTGAGTGAGCCAATAATTTTTCCACGCGTTTTGCTTGTGGTCACGTCTGCCAGAAGAGCCGCCCAGCCGACGTCGGACATCGACCAGAAGAATTCCAGCATTGACAAACCTATTATCAGCAATGCCCCAGCCGTAAAGAAGGCTTGAAAATTTAGAAGCGAACGATGAACAAAATAGACCAAGAGGTATGTTCCCGCGGCGATTGATTCTCCAGCGATTATTAGTTTTGCTCGAAGTTTGTGTTTGTCTGAGATTTTTCCCCAAAGCAAGTTTTGTCCAAGCGCGGACGCGACCATGTCAAGGGTTCCGAGCAAGGCTGTGAAGGTTACTGTTCCCATAAGGTCGTAGATGTAGTTTATCATGAAAGTATAGAATATGCCTCTTCTTACAAAGGATAGGAGCTGGAATAAGCCGAGGTTTAGGAAGATGCTTTTGCTTGCTGAACGCTTTGAGCTTGCCAAAGTTTTCTGTCTCCATGTGGATAGGAGTCTTAAATTGGAATGCTATTTACTGTTTTGGCTTGTTTTTGAAAAAGAGCCAGTTCTTTCCCTCTTTAAACCTTAAAAGCGTGTAGTCGCCGCTTAGCCTAGCTCCATGCAACGTGAAAACTATCTTGTTTGCGCTTCTATGCTTCAGAGTGTATGTGCCTTTATCCCATATTTCCACCGTGCCCGCGCCGTATTCTCCTTCGGGTATAGTGCCTTCAAAATCTATGTAGCTCACCATGTGATCCTCCACCTCGACCGCAAGTCTTTTGACAGAAGGTTCGGTGGGTGGTTCCTTTGGGATTGCCCAGCTTTTCAGGACTCCGCCCATTTCTAAGCGAAAATCATAATGTAAATGTGTGGCTTGATGTTTTTGGATTACGAACCTTGCTGTTGCGCTGTCCATGTTTGCTCAGCTTGTATATTTGGCGTTTTAGTGGTAAAAGCTTATGGAAAACCTGTTGTTTTCAGAGACAAATCTTATAAGTGTCCATATCGTGGAATAGCCGTGGTGCAGAAAGCCTATTTTTGCACACGTTAATCGTAAAAGGAGTTGAGTTTGAGAATGTCAGAAAGAGAAATGCATAAGGCTGTTTGTGCTGAGTGTGGAAAGGAATGCGAAGTTCCTTTTAAGCCCGACCCAGACAGACCAGTATACTGCAGAGAATGTTATTCAAAACGAAGACCTCAAAGAAGATACTAGACTTTAAGTTAACATCTTAACTTTATTTTCCCCGTTCCTTTTTTCTTTTTTAACCACTAATTATAATAAGAGGTGGAAACACTTTTGTGTGAGGTTAAGACTGAAACGATGCCTAAGGATCCTGTCTGCGGCGTAATTTTAGATGAAAAGACAGCGAAGTTTAAAATCACTTATGACGGCGAAACATACTATTTCTGCAGTGTTACATGCAAGAAGAGGTTTAAGCGGCATCCGCCAAAATTTGTAAAATAACCAATGACTAATACTAAGCCTTAGTCTCAGTTGCCATTTCATTCAAGTTGATGAAATTTTGATTCAGAAAGGTTTCTCGGCTTTAAAATCAGTTTGAACCAGTTTTTCAATCTTCACGGTTTGTTGTTGTCTCGTCTTCATGTTTCGAATAACAACAAAGTTTTCTTTGAGTTCCTTCTCACCTACTATTACTGCATAATCCTTTTTTCTTCTATCTGCATCTTCCAACGCCTTCGACATTTTCCTACCCATAACTTCAGTCTCAACCGTTATATCTGCAGTTCGAAGAAGCTCCGAAATCTTCAGAGCAACTCCCTTTAACTCCTCTGTGACGGGTATAACAACTAAGCTTGTTTCTTTATCTGAAACTTGTGCCTTTTGCAGCTGCAAAGCCAGCATTATTCTGTCCAATCCATGAGCCACTCCAACTGCGGGCGTCGGCGCTCCACCATACAATTCTACAAGCTTGTCGTATCTTCCGCCGCCGCCTAAGGCGATGTCCAAAGGAGGCGTGTTGACTTCGAAAATCATTCCAGTATAGTATTCTAGTCCCCGTGCGAATCCTGGTTCCACGATGAGCTTGGTGTCGCAGCCGCTTTCTCTTACCAGTTTTAGAATTTGCTCCAAGTTTTCTGTGGCTGCCTTGGCTTCTTCGTAGCCTTCTACACACTTGCGAATCTTCTTTACAATTTCGGAGCTGTTTTCGCCTTTCAGTTCGATTAGTTGGCGAAGAGCTTGCATACACTTGGTTGATGCGGAGTTCTCGACAAGTCTAAGCGCGTCTTCATACTGTTTCTTGTCCATTAGCTGCATAATTGCGTTTTGTGTTTTTTCCTCGAACTGTTCCTGATTAAATATGCCTCTTAGTATGCCGACATGGCCTATCTTGAACGCATAGTTTTCCAAACCTGTTTTCTTCATTAGGCGGTTTGTTGCTAGCAGAATTTCCACGTCTGCTTCTGGCTCAGCGGAGCCCATAAGCTCAAAGTTTGATTGCCAAAACTCTCTGTAGCGTCCTTTCTGTGGTTCGTCATAACGGTAAACTGTGCCTACGGAAAAGAGGCGGAACGGTTTTGGTTCATTTTTAAGCGTGGTTGCAACAAGCCTGGCTACTGACGCGGTAAATTCTGGGCGTAAAGCCACGTTTCGTTCTCCCAAGTCTTTGAAAGCAAACATTCTGGATTTGACTTCTTCTCCCGCTTTTGCAGAAAGAAGCTCATAGGGCTCTACGACAGGCGTGATGATCTCTTCGTACCCGTAAAGCTTGGCCACTTGACGCGCCATGTTCTCGATGAACCTTAACAAGCGGGCTTCTTCTGGTAAAAAGTCGCGCATTCCGCGGACAGGTTTAAACTCAACCACTTTCACTAACCTCGTCTGGCAAAGTTAACTGTTCAACCGAATAGTAAACAATTTCGCCTCTGCGGTTCATAACCGCCAAAATTAACTCTTTCTTCAAGCTTCGACACCGACGCAAAGCATCTGCCAGTTCCTCCAGCATTACGGGTTTTCCTTCCTGAACGCTCAAAAGCATGTATTTCGCAGTGTCTTTGCTGTATTCACCCCTCTTGTAGAGGCGAAAGTTAACGCCTAATCCAAATCCTTCACGGACCACGTAACCGCGGCTTCTCAAATCTCGGTACGTCAAATACTTTGCCCATGCGTTCCCGTCTGCTTTTTCGTAGAGCTCCAAAAGCTTCTGAAAACTCAAGACTGAACCTTTTTTATCCTTTACCTCAAGAAGCCCTTTATCAACAAGATATAAAGCTTCATAAAAAGTAAGCGTCAATTTGCCTTTTTCTAGCACCCCGTAGCCTTTCTGGGAAAGCACGTCTACGTCGCTCTTTTTCGTTATCTTTACCCCTTTCTTGGTAAGCACGCCTCTAATTCCAGATTCGCTTTCCTTTTTCGTGGTTTCTTTTTTGCTTGTTTCTGCTTCAACCAACTTTGCGCACTTTTCCATTTTATGACTGCTTCGCTATTTTTAAAAGGTCTTTCTTATATAAAATGCCACTTTCGCATATGACGGCGGTTACGTACTTAAAAGGGGTTATATCGAATGCTGGGTTAAATACGGCTACGCCGTCTGCTGCAATTCTTTGAGAATTTATGTGTGTGACTTCTTCTGGGTTTCTTTCTTCGATTATGACTTCGGAAGCTTTGTGTTGCAAGTCGAAGGTGGATTTTGGCGCTGCAACATAGAAGGGGATTTTATGCTCTTTTGCTAGAACTGCGACGGTGAAGGTCCCGATTTTGTTTAGAACGGCATCGCTTACGATTCGGTCAGCGCCAACAATAACTTTGTTAACCATCTTTTTCTGCATTACGTATCCAACCATGCTGTCAGTTATCAACGTAACTGGGATGCCGTCTTGTTTAAGCTCAAAAGTGGTTAACCTTGCACCTTGCAGTTTTGGGCGAGTTTCAGTTGCAAACACTTCAACTTTTTTTCCCTGTTCCCAGCAGGCTCTAATTACACCCAATGCTGTGCCGTACTCGACGGTTGCTAAGGCTCCAGCATTGCAGTGCGTTAGAACAGAGTCTCCGCTGGAAAAGAGTTCAGAGCCATGTTTGCCAATCATGCGGTTTGCCGCTGCATCTTCATCAGCTATCTTTTGTGCTTCTTCAACTACAAGAGAAGCAAGGTTCTCAGCGTTTCCAGAGTAACGCTTTGCCTTGTCTAGAATTCGGTCGACTGCCCAGAAAAGGTTAACCGCAGTTGGGCGCGTGCTTTTCAATGTTTTAGCTGCTTTTTCAAGAACTTCAACAAGCTTTTTCCTGTTTTCCGTTTTATGATGGTATGCTGCTAAGGCTAAGGCAAAAGCCGCGGAGGCGCCTAAAAGCGGCGCGCCTCTTATTTTCATGGTTTTTATTGCTTCAGCTACCTCCTCGTAGCTTTGCATTCTAAGCATAATAGTTTCGTTGGGGAGCCGAGTTTGGTCTATCGTCAGGACGGTTCCGTCGTGCCATTCTATTGTTTTTTTCTGCATGTTTTCTAAAACCTCAGCAAACCGTTTATGCTGTAAAGCGTATAAAATCTTGCTAGGAAAAGCGAAGAGCCATGAAGCGGCAAGAAGTCGCAGTTCTTGTGAGCAAATTCGGACAGAAGTATTCTGAGCTATTAGGCATAAATGTCGCGTGCAAGGCTGATGCCGAGATTTTTAAATGGTTCTTGGCTTCGTTGCTGTTTGGCGCTCCAATCACGGAAAAAGCAGCCGTAAAAACTTACCAATGTTTCGGAAAACATGGGGTTCTTTCTCCAGCGGTTATTCTCAAAACCGGGTGGGATGGGCTTGTCAGAATTTTGGATGAAGGAAGCTATACGCGTTACGACTTCAAAACTGCCGATAAACTTCTTGAGGTTGCAAAGAACTTGGCAAAAGAATATGGTGAAAGTCTAAATTTGCTCCACCAGAAAGCCTCTGACAGCGTAGATCTTGAGAAAAGAATAAAAAGCTTAGGGAAAGGCATCGGAGACACCACTGTAAGTATTTTCTTAAGAGACCTCCGTGGCATTTGGAAGAAAGCTGATTCAAACCCCACTCACCTAGCCGTGTTTGCAGCAGAAAAGACTGGAATAATAGGAAAAGACAGTGCGCTTCCTGTTTTAGCCCAGCTCAAAAGGTTCTGGTCTAAAAACGCGGTTGAAGGGCAATCTTTCGTTAACTTTGAAACTGCTCTTCTTAGGCTGGGCAAGGATTTTTGTCGAAAGGAAAAGTGTCTAGCTTGTCCAGTTAGGCAGAGTTGCTTGTCTCGTAAGGCGCTTTAACATAAGTGATAACTTCAATGTGGCTTTCGCTTGTCGGTTTAAGCCGCTTTTTCCACTCTTCACCCACCGCTATGAGCGCAAAGATCCCCGAGATTTCGGCTTTCGCTTTCCTAACCAAGTTTACCAAGGCAAGCTGGGTTTCGCCGCTTTTGATCATGTCGTCAACTATTAGGACGCTGTCACGCTTCTTTATTGCTTCTTTCGGAATATACAAAGTCATTGTAACACCTGAATCTTTCCCTAAAACGTAGGTTTCTTCTAGAAAATTTTTGACTCCAACTTCCTTGTTTCTTTTTGCAATCACCAAGTTTACTCCGAGGGCGTTTGCAACCATTGTCCCAAGAGGGATCCCGTCGACCGCGGCCGTTAGCACTTTGGTCACGCGTTTTCCCGCAAAATTTGCTAGGGCGTGGTTTGCTGCTTGCTGAAGAATGTTGAAGTCGCCTATGATTTCAGTGTTATCAAAGTATCCGTCTTCATCAAATTTTATCCTACTGCGAAGCTCCGGTTCCAAACCTACAAGCTTGGTTAAAACTTTCCAGAGCTGTTTGGCTCGAGCAGTGTTAGGCAAAACATGTCCTTTTGCGTATCTGCTTAAAACAGTAACGGGCAAACTTGTTTTCGAGGCTAATTCTCGGTAAGTAATGTTTCTCTTGTATTTGGCAGTTCTAAGCAGCTCAATTGTTACCAGTCTAAGTTTCAAGTCTTCTGCGTGTGTGCTCATAAATGCCCCCTCTTAAACATCGATAAGTCAAATGTCGAGGTGTTCTTCATTTATTATTTACTTGGCAATTTAAAATTTCCGTTCGAAAGCCGAAACCAAACCACGAAACACGAAACATATCTCCTTACACGGCAACACGATAAACCACAGTTGCACAACCAACTCAAAAACATTCCAATGTCTTTGAGGTTCCTACTTCTGAAATAAGTGTCAAGTGCTTTCGTGGCGGGTCCGCTGGGATTTGAACCCAGGACCTGTGGCTGTCTCCGTTTCAGCTTAGAAGGCCACCGCGCTTTTTGGGAGCTTTCCTCAATCCATGCTGCGCTACGGACCCCGCAAAGACTGAGTAAACATGTGGAATATAGTTTTATCTATAATTTCTCCTATTGAGACTTGCCAAGCTTTTTAGAAACCTTCTTTTCTATCCTATAAATAAGGGGGCCTAAAAGACGCCTCAAGCCTAACAGAGCCCACATAAGCTCGAACTTTCCAAAGAAGCAGAAACGCTAAAACGTGGGAAATCACGACAAGTCTTTAAGAAGGTTAGGCTAAAATGGATGCGAAAACTGAAGAAAAAGAAGGCGTGAACCCTCAAACAGCCCTTAGGCTTCTTCACCCCATGCACACCGTGCTAGTGACATGCACAAGCAAGACAGGAAAAGCAAACATAATAACTCTCGCATGGACCATGCCAACCTCAATCAACCCGCCTTTAGCCGCAATAAGCATAGCACCTGCGCGTTACTCGCATAAGCTGATAGAAGAAACAAGGGAATTTGTCATAAACATTCCAACCATGAACCTCGCAGACGCCACTTTGCTCTGCGGAAGAAAAAGCGGCAAGGAACATGACAAGTTCAAAGAAGCCGGCCTAACGGTTCAACCAGCAAAAAAGGTTAAACCGCCAATCATAAAAGAATGCGTAGCCCACTTGGAATGCAAGCTGCACAGCCAATTCGCGACAGGAGACCACACAATCTTCGTTGGCGAAATCGTTGAAGCCTATGCTGACAAGCAGGCTTTCACAAACGAATACGACCTCAAAAAAGCAAAACTGATATTTCACTTGGGCGGAAACCACTTTGCAACCCTAAACCCGAAAGTCACCTCGCCAAAACTCTAAACTTCAAACCCGCAAATACGCAACGGTTCGTTTTTCCGCTAAACCTTTTAAACAATAACCCGTTTTTAACATAAAAACAACGCGCGCCAGAAAGTGAAGACATGAGCCAATACGACAAAGAGGCTTTGCAGAAACTTCAGCTTTCCGGGAAAATCCTGCGAGAAACCCGCAAAGAAATAAGACAATTTGTTAAAGAAGACATGCCAATAATTGAAGTATGCGAAAAAGCCGAGCACCTTATCCGAGAAAAGGGCGCAAAACCCGCGTTTCCATGCAACGTCTCTATAAACGAAGTCGCCGCACACTACACGTCACCCCCAAACGACACGAAAAGAATCCCTAAAAAAGCGCTTGTAAAAGTGGACATCGGCGCGCATGTCGACGGCTACGTTACCGACACGGCTGTAACAGTATGCTTCAACAAGGAGCACGAAATCTTGGTGGAAGCCGCTGAAGCCGCATTAAAAAACGCTGTTGACAATATTGGTCCAGACATGTCCACGGCAAGGCTTGGCGCAATCATTGAGAGCACCATAAAAAACCATGGGCTCAAACCCATCTCGAACCTTACTGGGCACCAGATTGGAAGATACCTTATTCACGCAGGCACGTCTCTCCCAAACGTTTCACACTTGTTCGCCTCTAAAATCCAGCTTGGCGCAACCTACGCCATCGAACCCTTTGTTACGCTCTCAGACGCGGCCGGAAAAGTGGAAGACGAAAAAGAAAGCACCATCTTTCGTTTTCTCAAACCCAAACCTCAAAAAAACCTACACGCAAAACAGCTTCAAGAGCATATCCAAAAGAATTTCAGAACACTACCTTTCGCTGAACGCTGGCTACAAAACGTAGTCCCGAAAGAACATTACAGCAGCGCCTTCAACCAGCTTCTGCAGTCGAAAGCCGTAATAAAGTATCCAGTTTTCGTCGAAGCAAGCCGCAAACCAGTGGCGCAAGCAGAACACACCGTGCTAATCACGAAAGACGGATGCATCGTTCTGACTTGACGCTGAGGATCAGGTTTCTTTGGTTTCCTTAAAAATGGCCACGATCATCGTTGTTCCTTGGCATTTTGAGCATTTTTCGCCTTCTTTGAAAATGTAGTCGCCGCGCTGGAACTCCCTTACGCTTTTCAAGCCGCATGACCTGCACTCAAGCGTCGTCATCATCGGAAGGCTTTCAGTGCTTAAAGTTTTGACTCGCTGTCTAAGCCGCATAACCCAGTATCCCGCAATTCCCACGCCGGCAAAACCCATTAGTATCAAAGAGATTGCTGTAACGAATTCGCCCATAGCGAAGAACTGAAGAGCCAAAACCAGCGCCACAAAGGACAGCGCTAAGGTTATGAGTATTATCATTATCACGAAGCTCGAAATTTTGCTTGAAGAGTTAGTTGCCCTACTGCTCATTTCAGACAAACCTCCTTATTGACCAATTCCTATGCTGTTGCCAATCCCCGCGATAATCACTTTGTCTCCTTCCTTGGTTCGCTCAAGAATAATCTGCCTAACCCTTTCAATCGCCTTGTCAACAGCCTCGAAGATTTCCTTCCGCATCGGAGAAACCGCGTCGCCAATATCCTCCTTAATTATCACAGCGTTTACGGGAATG
>JAWAPV010000010.1:0-16199 GCA_038894255.1 Bathyarchaeia archaeon | reverse complement strand
CTCAAGCAAATAAGCGTACTTAGCCCTCAACCCTTATCAATTATGGAAAAGAATGTTCCTTTATTTAAGGATTCGCTTAAAAAATTAAGTGGACCGGGCGGGATTCGAACCCGCGACCTCCTGAGTGCAAGTCAGGCATTCATACCGAACTGAACTACCGGCCCACAGTTGCGGGGTGAGAAGTGGTTTCACTGTGGCATAATATTTAGGTTTTGTTTTTGTCGTGCTTTAGTGGTTAGCGTGCAAGCGAGAAAGCAATCAATTAATATGCCACCTGCTTCTTCTTCTTTTGTGTTGGCGGTGTGTTTGCATGCCTCAGCGTGTTGTTTGTCAAGGATGCGGCCACGTGTTGTATCAGGGAGCTGAGCTTAGGCCTCCTGACGAGATTATCCACGAGCACGACGGCAAATGCCCTAAATGTAACAAAAAACTTTCTCTCGTGCCAATTGATGTTGAAGTGCAACCCGTGAAATAGGCGAGACGGCAGGCGAAAAAATTGACGCATAACACTCGAAGAACACAGTTGTACGAAGTGCATAAAAAATCGGCTGAGATGACCGAGTTTGCATGTTTCGAGATGCCCTTACGCTACAAGGGCATAATGTCCGAGCATATGGCCGTTCGAGAAAGTGCAGGCTTGTTTGACATTTCCCACATGGGCAGAGTTTTGGTCAGCGGCAATGATGCCGAAAAGTTTCTGAATTACGTCATCACCAACGACGTTTCTAGGTTGGTGCCTAACAGCGCGCTGTACTCAGTCATGTGCAACGAGAAAGGCGGCATAATAGACGATTTTGTGGTTTACCGCCTAGAAAACAAGTTCATGATGGTCTTCAATGCGGGCAACCGCGAGAAAGACTATGACTGGCTGACTAGAAATGCTAAAGGCTTCAACGTTAAGATGGAAAACGTTTCCGACGAAGTTGCAATGTTTGCCGTGCAAGGACCAAAAGCCGCCAGAATCCTGCAAGACATTTCCTCACAAGACTTAAGCAAAATTGAACGTTTCAAATGTGGGCAAGCCCAACTGGCGGGTTTAGAAGTTTTCCTAGCCCGAACAGGCTACACAGGAGAAGACGGTTTCGAAATCTTCATCTGGAACGCGTCTCTCTCAAAACCCGACAACGCCGTAAAACTTTGGAACACCCTTCTGGAAGCAGGAAAACCCTATGGCTTGGAGCCATGCGGCTTGGGAGCCCGAGACACTTTAAGACTTGAAGCAGGCTTGTGCCTTTACGGCAACGATATTGACGAGAGCACAACCCCTCTCGAAGCGGGGTTAGGTTTTGTGGTTAAACTTCAGAAAGAAAACTTCTTGGGAAAAAACGCGTTGCAAAAGCAAAAAGAGGAAGGAATAAAGCGTAAACGCGTAGGAATAATCATGCAAGAGCAGGGCATACCAAGACCGGGCTTTAAAATTCTCAACGATAAAAAAGAGGCTATAGGAATTTTGACCAGCGGCACGTTTTCACCGTTGTTGAAAGTGGGCGTTGGAATGGGTTATGTTGAAGCGACGCAAGTGCAGGAAGGAGCAATAGTTAACTTGGCAATCCGAGACAAGCTTGTAAAAGCCAAGATAGCCTCTTTTCCACTGTACGATGCAGAAAAGTACGGTTATAGGAGGAAAGTCCAAAACTAGCGTGCAACTTTTCTCCTAGAAAACAGTTGTTAAAATGCTGTACTAGGCGCGTAATTAACCGTAAGGATAATAAAACACCTCCATTACTTCACTACAAGAGATGGAATTTACATGCCGCTACCAAGCTTTTCGAAAGAAAGCGTAATAAACGGACTTAAAAAACTGGGAATGCTCCGAATTAAAACCAGCCACAGTACGCTGCTTACCTACTCTGCATTAACTATAATTCTTCTAATCGCTTTCACCGTAAGACTCTTCCCCATCCGCTGGGAAATAGAAACAGGTTCTGTGCACCTCTCCGAGTTCGACCCATACTACCAATACAGCCTCACCAGATACATGGTGCAAAACGGGTTGCTCTCACCGTACTATCCACCTCCTGGATGGGTAGACCACCAACGCTGGTATTACCCAGGCGACCCGCCAGGAGGCATCAACATGAGTTTGTCTTTGTGGTCTTTGCCCTTAACCACCGCCATACTTTACAACATAGTTACAACTTTGGGCGTCAACATAGATCTCATGGAGTTCTGTGCCTTTATCCCAGCAATATTGGGAACGTTGGCTGTGCTGATAATCTATTTCCTCGGGAAAGACTTTGGTGGAAGAGCAGTAGGGCTTTTTGCAGCGTTATCGCTGGCTTTGAGTCCATCACTTATTCAGCGAACCTCGCTGGGATTCTTTGACACCGAAACAGTGGGCATAGTTTCTCTTCTGTTGTTCAGTTTTCTGTTTCTGAGAGCCATCGAAGAGAACCGACCGATAGGCTCAACTGTGAAATACTCAGTGGGATCAGGCTTGGCACTTGCCTATTTCATAACAGGATGGGGCGCAGCCTACTACCTAATAGGTTTGTCTGCGCTTTTTGTTTTTGTATTGCTTCTGCTTAGACGCTACAATCAGCGTCTATTTGTTGCCTACAGTTTGTCCTTTGGCCTCGGCTTAATGCTATCAATTCAAAACCCTTTCATTTCGCTTGGATACTTAACAAGCTTTGCCGTCTTGCCTGTTGCGGGGGTTTTTGTGCTTTTGTGCATAAACGAGGTTGTCCGTAACCTGTCCTCTACAAAATCCAAAGTGCTGTTTGTCGTGGTGTTTCTAGCATTACTTGTTGCCGGTTTCGCGGCACTTTGGGTCATGGGGTACATGCATGGAATCGCTGGAAAGTTCATTTCTGTCATTAACCCGTTTGTGCGGACAAGCAATCCGCTTGTAGAGTCTGTTGCTGAACACCGAATCTCTGCTTGGGGTTCAATTTACTACGACCTAGGCGTTGGAATATTTTTCTCTCTTGGTGGACTGTTTTTTGTTGCAAGAAAACTTGCGAACAGAAATCTCTTTCTGTTGTTGTTCGGTGTAACCTCACTTTATTTTGCCTCTTCCATGGTGCGCCTTCTTGCGTTGATGGCTCCCGCGTTTGCGTTGCTAATGGCAATCGGCATCGTGGGAACATTAAGGCCCTTTGTCACCATAATACGAGAACAGCCGAGAATCGTTACAAAAAGAAAGTTTAGCATCGAATCAGTTGGAAAAGAGTTCAGCGGCGTCGCCATTTTCCTCATATTCCTCATACTAATGACAAACTTCGCTGTGGCGCCCCAATCGGGAGGCATGCCCAAGGTGTATAGGCAAGCTTACGCGCCTGTCACCATCACGGCTGGCAGCCTTCCAATAGCGCCCAACCAGCCAGTAAGAGAATGGCTGGACATGCTCAAATACCTAAACGACTTTGGCGACTCAACAATAGTGGTATGCAGTTGGTGGGACTACGGCTACTGGCTATCGCTACTTGGGAACGTCACCTCGCTTGCAGACAACGCCACCATAAACAACACTCAGATAGAAAACATAGGTTTCATAATGATGACAAACGAGACAAACGCCCTTAAAATGCTACGATTATACAATGCAAAATACATCCTTGTCTTTACCACCGTAAACCCATCAGACGGCAGCTGGGTCGGCTACGGCGACGAAGGAAAATGGATGTGGATGGCAAGAATTTCCGCCCAAGGAAGCTGGCCTGACCGCATCGCTCAAGGACTGGTTGACGAGAGAACAACATGGGTTAACGAAACCAGCTTCGGAAGCTACAACACCACAACAGGCAGATGGCAATGGAACGACTTCGGAAAGAACTCGGTGATATACAAGTTGCTTAGCTACGGAAAAAGCCAGTGGACCTCAACCCACGGTACGCAAGATCCTGAGTTCCCCGTCACGGCTCCAACCTATTTCAAAGAAGCCTATTTCGCTGGAAAGAACCTAACGCCGAGTGAAGCGTCAAGCCGCTATGGAATGGTGCCGCTTATCTGCCTTTACGAAATTGACTGGCAAAAATACTACGCGGACTATCCAAGCGGGTAAGGAGAATAAGCTTGTTTCCCAAAGTGCCTGACCAGCACAAGCCAAATAAGCCTTTAGTTCCCACTGGGCTAGGCTTTTTCTATGTGCTTTTTAGCGTCGCTTACCTTTTTCTAGCTTATTTTTTTGATGTCGCCGGAGCTTCTGGCGGCGTTTCTCCGCCCCTGACGCTGGCTGTTTGTATTCTTTTCGGCGGCTTTCTCGGCTTGCTAGACGACTGGATTGATGTCAGGTGGCGTTACAAGGCTTTTCTTCCGCTTATTGCCGCAATACCTCTCGCGTCTTTTGCGTGGAGGCTCAGTTTAAGGCCATCGGTAACGATACCTTTTGTGGGCGTGATTGATTTCGGCGTGTGGTACTACATTGTTGTCATACCCATACTGGTGACTGTTGTAACAAACACTGTGAATCAGCTTGGCGGATTAAACGGTTTGGAGACTGTTTGCCCAGCAATTGTCACGGTGGGCTTGATGATTTTGTCTCCATACTCCATCCTCTTGGCAGGTCCTTTGCTAGCTTGGCTTGTACTTGCCGCCCTAAACGTGGCTGGAAAGATTTTCGTAGGCAACACCGGCTCTTTCGCAGTTGGCATGACCTTGGCTGCCTTCGCGATAATTTCAGACCTAAAGTTCGACCTTGTGGTTTCGATTTTGCCCTACATCTTCAATTCAACCTTAATCCTGCTAACATACTTCTTTTATAGAAAGAAGGCAGATGTCTCCTTTGACGGGAAAAGGCTTTCTTCAAACCACATAAGAAGCCTGATAACGCTGGTCACGTATAAGCGGTCTTTAACTGAGCTTGAAGTGGTTGCGGTCATCTCTAGCCTTGTGGCTTTATCCACTTCTTTGACTGTGCTTTTCCAGTTTCTATTTCCATAAGCCCTCCGTTTTTGAGTAGAATCAGCAGAAATTCTTAAAGCATAGAAGGCTCGCATATGGTGCGTAAGGCGGGTGAGTGGGCCTCCACCCGTTCCGCCTCAATAAACCCCGGGGTATTAGGAGGTGAAAAAGAATGGAATTTGACGCTAGGGACATTGCTCTGTCCGCAATTATGGCAAGCTTGTATGCTGTAATTAACATTGTGCAAACGGCTATGGGTGGTCCAATAACTTACGGGCCTGTGCAGCTTCGAATCGCAGACTGCCTAATTCCCTTGTCGGCGCTTTTTGGTTGGCCAGTAATTTTCGGAGTCGCTGTTGGTTGCTTCAGCAACGCCTACTACTGGCTGGATCCTGCAGATGTTGTCATCGGGCCTATTGTGAATTTCGTGGCTTCGCTTCTCATATACCTGTTGAGAAGGCGTCGAGCATTCGCGTGCATTGTTGGCGGGGTAGCTGTTGGCTTACCAATTGGCATGTACCTGTACTACTTGTATCTAATGGGAAATCCCGCCGTGGTTCAAGCGCCTGATTTCGGCTTTTCTTTGCCTGCCTATGCAGCCTTTGTCGTTAGCTTGGTGATTAGCAGCCTGATTGTCGTTGCGGGAGTTGGGTACGCGTTGCTTAGGGCTTTGTCTGCGGCGAGAGTCACGGAATCCATGAAGTCTCGTGGGCTGAAGGTTCTCGCGTGAAAGCAAGGCTTTAAGGCTGTTAGCTCTTTCTTTCGTCCAAGTAGCAATAGCCTTTTTCCACTTTTTCACGCATTTCTTCCGCCCAGTTTTCGAGGCCTTTCTCTTTGATCTCTTTCAACCTTTTTGTTATCCAGTCACGCTGTTGGACTTTTTCGCATGTGCCCATTTCAGGGCATTCAACGCACGTCGTGTATCCTTTTGGCTTGCAGCACTCCCGAATTGGACATGCTGGGGGCCCTCCGCCGGCTTCGCATGTTGGGCATTCGCTGAAAAGTTTGAGTATGCCGTCCATCACCTTCTCGAATTCTGGATAGTGCCGGAATGAGGGTTCCCACCGGGCCAGTTCAGAGGCGAATTTGTCAAAACCGTAAGTTGCCATAATTCCTCGTAAATTCTCAACTGCTTGTTTTATCTTTCCTTGATAGAGTCCGCAGGCGCCGCAGTACAAACCGCAATAAGCTATGAGGTTCTTTTGAGTTTTGTTCAAAAAAAATCACTTGTCTTTACATTGCTTTAAGGGCGCATTTAAGCCTTGTTAGGCGGGGTTTACATGAATCTTTCGAGTTTCGTTAAGCCTATTATTTCTTCGAAGTCTAAGCCTAGCGCGTCTAAGACTTGGTCGAAGGTTGATTGTAGGTAGGCTATGTACTTGTCGACGTCAACTTCGTTTTTGGTTGCCAGTTCTACAGGTTTTACGTGCGGTTCCTTTGTTGTCTTAACGAATCTTATTAGGTCTCCAGCTTTCAGTTCCATTCCGTTCTCTTTTAGTATTCTTGCTGCTTTAACGTGTTGCGGCGTGGTTTTTGTGTAGCGTTGCAGCTCTTCGCCTAGCGTAACGTTGAATGCCAGTTCGTTCATGTCTTCCCATTCTCGACGTTTCAGCTTCGTGTAACAGTCGAGGACGATGTTGCCGATGTCTTTTTTGGCTTTTTCAAAGTCTGCTGGTGTCTTTACTAGAGCCAAACGCTGTTTCATTTTGTCAAATGCCTTTTTTATGAAAATGGGTATGTGCCTTTTCTTGCCAGTTAAACCTTTAACATCTACTGTTCCGTCTTCTAAAACGCCAAGGTAGTTCTTTTTGCGGGAGCTGAAAACAGCGTAGCGGTAAATTTTGTCTACGTCTAGGCTCATTTTCAATTCTTGCTCAGTCCAGCGTGATAGTTCTTCTATTTGCTCTTTTGACGGGTTCTTCAAGAAGAGGCTGTCCGTGTCGCCGTATAGCACTTGAATGCCAAGCTGTTCTGCCTTGTTAAGTATTTTTGTGATAGAGTGTCTACCGATGGCTGCTGTTGCTTCTGCCACCGGCGGACAGTAAAGGTCAAAGGTATCCGCGCCGAAGACCCCATAGCTCGCGTTCAGAATAACTTTCAACGCGCCTTGGGTAACGTTATACCAGCTTCGCATTTCCGCGGACAAGGATTTGTCTTTAGACCGAGGCTTATACCACTTCACTCTAAGGTCTCGCAGCGAGCCAATCAAAAGGCTTTCTAAGGCTCGCTTTTTGGTGCATACCCAGTGAGGAGTGTCTGGGATTAGGTTAGTTCGGCACTCGGGATGGGGACACAAGATTGACTGGTAGCCTAAATTCCAAACTTTTATTATTGATGGGTATAGGCTTGGGAAGTCCATAACTGCGACGTTGAAGTGGACGCCTGGCACGGGTTCGACCACGATGGCGCCCTTGTATTTTTTGCCTTTGATTATGGCTTTTGTTGCCACTTTTCCTTTGCTGGCAAGGATTTCTTCTTGGTTTGGGATGAGCATGCCTTTTCTGCGGTGTTCGCGCTGTAGGAAGTTGCGTATCCAGCGGGAGACCCCTTGTCGGCTTACGTCGTCCATGGGCATGCAGCTGATTCTTGCTAGGACGAGGATAAGCTTCATTACAAGCTCGTCTTCGAAGTCTGAGAGTTTGAAGGTTATTTCTGCGTCTTTGTAGCAGTATTTGGCGAGTTCGGTGTAATTCATTTCGTTTATGCTTTTTTCCAGCTTGATTTTGCCCATTCCTATTAATGCTTTGCCTACTTCGTCAAGGGTCACGTCGCGGTAGCGGTTGCTGAACGCATAGATCTGTATGGATCGGTTGTAGAAGAACTTGTATAGATCAATGTGTACGCCGTATTTGAGGGAGCAAGTTCGCTTGCCTACTTCTATGGGCACTTCGCTTTTTCTTAAACCCAAAACCTGTGCTCGGTGGAACAGGTAGCGTAGGTCGAAGTCGTCGCCGTTAAAGGTTAAAACAAAAGGATAGATTTGTAATGTGTTAAAGACGCTTCTAAGAAGGTCTTGCTCAGAATCGAGATATTGAACCTTTACGTCTGCAGGTAGCCGCTCAAAGCCTTCACGAATGTTTCCTTCTCGTTTCAAAAGCAATATCCTATTCTGGTTGTCCGAGGTGTAAAGCGAAACGCATACAACTTGGTAGGCGGCTTCACGAGGGTCAGGCACACGGGTTGGGATTGGCGCCGCAACTTCAATGTCCATGGCTACACGGCGAAACTTCTGGGCTGGATACTCCAGCAGTCGCGCCCACTGTTCGATAAACTCGAGCTCTTCAGCCGTTTCTTCCTTAAAGGTGCTGAGAACGTGTTCTTTAACCGTCTTCTCAACTTCCGCAAGCAAAGTCGGAACGAGGTTTCCATCACGAACCTCGTAAAGCATTCCCGGCATAAGGTTGTGATCATATATGTAGGATTGGTAATACTTGATTTTGGATTCCCACACCTTGATGTTTTCTGGAGCAATTAGAACATCGCCTACTTTGGGGAAATCTTCAGGGATTATGTCTCTTATACATCCGGAAGGGCGACCGCCGATGGCAAGCGGATCGGTGACTACAATCTTTGTCACTGGCACCATTTTGTTCAGTAGCGGGTCAAACTTTTCAACGGTTTCAAAATGGTCGAAGCTTGGGTGCTGGGTTACGCGTTGAATTTTTTCCAGTTCGAGCGGCGAGAGGTTTGTTAGGCAGTATGGCTGGTGCCCCGTGTTATCATACCAAAAGTATATTCTGCCTGAAGTCGGCTCGTAAAGTTTGATTACAGCCTTTTTTCTTGTTCCATCATAGGTTGCCGAAACAAAATAGGAAGGCGGAAGATTTTCGGGAGCGATTGGCGGATAAACCTTTTCTGTCATTGTTTCTTCTTTTTTTGTTTCAGAGGGAGCATCTGCTGTTTTTTCGTTTGCTTGTTTGGTTTCGCTTTTTGAGTAGTCTTCAAGTAATTTTTGAGCCATCTGCCTTTCTTGCCCTACTGCCAATATTATGGTTTTAACCTAAAATCTCTTACTAAGAGTATGGGGAAAACATCTTTAACTGGCAAGAGCACGCATTGTCGTAGGGTGCACTTCAAGTTGCGTAAAGAAGCTTGGACGCTTGCCATTGAAACCTTAAGCTGGATGGAAATGCAAAAGCTAAGCGAGCGTCTAGCTTTGGCGCGAACCACAAAGCAGCTGGGCATAAAAGACGTTGATGCTGTGCGCTTTGCGTACACGCTTGTGTGCGAAACAACCAAAAGACGAAATTTCATCGATAAATTCATAAACAAAGTCTTGAGGGCAACCACAATCGAAGAGCTTGATTTGGGTGTTCAAGCCTTTCTGCGGCTTTATGTTTACCAAAGCCGAATAGCGCATGACTGGGCAAATCCAAACATAAAAGAAGCCGCAACCATCGTAAAGATGGGCCGTTCAATTCTCGGCTGGAAGGCTTTTCAAAGGATAGAATTTGCCCTTGGAAACCTGCTAACCCAGAAGCCAAACGTTGTTTACGAAGATGCAAGCGATGCAGAAACTGTTGGGCTGAAAACGTTCCACCCAACATGGTTTGTCAAATACTGCTTCCGCACATTCGGAAGAGCAGAAACCTTGGCTTTGCTAGAGGCAAACAACAAGCCATTGCCAACCTACATAAGATTAAACACGCTCAAGGCTGATGAAAAAAGGATTTTAGAGGCTCTGACGCAAGACGGCGTAACAATCGAAAAAGAGGAACAACTAAACCAAGTTTACAAGGTCACTTCGACAAAAAAAGCCTTAACACTTACCACCAGCTACAAAGAAGGCCTTTTCACCATCCAGGACAAGGCAACATGCATCATAGCGGAAAACGCAAACCCAAAACCTGGAATGACCGTGATGGATGTTTGCGCCGCGCCCGGAGCACTAACTACGTGCTTAGCTCAGCTTATGCAGAACAAGGGGACTATCTACTCAGTGGACTATTCTAGGCGTCGAATGCGTTTGTGGAAAGCCAGAATAGACCATGCGGGCGTGGAAATCGCAGAACCGCTCATAGCCGACGCAAGCAAGCAGCTTCCGATTATAGTTCAAGCTGAAGTTGTGGTGCTTAACCCTCCAAGCACGAGCACAGGCTTATTCGCGAAACTGCCCTCTGCTAAATGGCGACTGACGCCAGACTCTGTTGAACAAATGGCTGAGTTGCAGTGGCAGATGTTGAACCGCAGTGCAGAGTATGTAAAACCCGGAGGCACATTAGTATATGCTACAAGCAGCGTAACCGTTGAAGAAAATGAAACCCTTATTGAACGTTTTTTGAAGTGGCACCCCGCTTTCATGCTTGATGAAGCCGTAATAAGGGAAAGTGCTCCTAGTTTGAGGAGGCTGAACAAATGTATGAGGCTTTATCCGCATTTACATAAAAGTAGTGGAGGCTTTATGGCAAAGCTGAAACGGATAGTTCCTTAATAAACTTCCTATATATAAGGGGGCTATAAACTGCCTGCAGGGCAACCAGCTTTCTTAGAAATTTAGGGTATATTGTGAAGAGGCAGTTTCGCCGTGTTTTGCAGATGTTTGCGGCTTTTACTCCGTAAAAGATGCTGTTCCTGTCAAGGGCAGTCAATTGATAACTAGGGTAGATGCAGTGCGCGAGAAAAAGCATTTGTTGCTTTGCTTGTGAATTTAAATATGCCACCGATTAATTACCTAAAATAAAACATGTTCCTGAGAGGAGGTGATAGAATGAGTGAAGGAACAATCTCGATGAAGAAGGCTGTCCCTATAATCGTTGTAACGTGGATTTTGTCCCTCCTCTCCACATTGGCAATAGTTTACTTTGCTCCAAACCTCTTTTCAACTTTAAAGGTTCAGATTGAAGATGGCGCGGTTACGGCTGACAAAATATCAAATGGCGCAGTGATAACGGCTAAATTGGCTGACGGCTCCGTGACTTCAGCAAAAATTTTGGACGGCACCGTTACGGCTATAGATTTGGCTGACGGTTCCGTCATCTCCGCGAAAATTGCAGACGGCGCAGTAGCCACCACAAAAATTGCGGATTCTGCTGTCACAACTAATAAAATCGCTGACAACGCAATTATAACAATAAAGCTAGCCGATGGCTCAGTGACTTCAGCCAAGATATTAGACGGCTCAGTAACAGCTTCTGACCTGGCAACAGGTGCGGTTACCACAGTAACCATTGCCGACGGCGCCATCACCACGAACAAGATTGCTGATGGAGCAGTTACAAACAGGAAGCTCGCAGCACAGTCAATTCCCTTCGCTTCAACCTACAACACGTTGACTGTATCTACAACATCAACTTCGTGGGCCGACATTCCTAACACGTCCGTTAGCATAACCTTGTCTTCAACAAGCCACATGATAATCATGTTCAGCAGCGAGGCTTGGCTGGATGTGCAAGGCGACTATCTCCTTGTGCAAGCCTTAGTCAATTCCACAGTGGCTTATCCAGCACTCGGAAACCTAATAGTTTTGACAAGAACAACTCTTGCCAATTCAGGTTCTTACTCTTACGTTTTCTACCTGCCAAACGTCAGCCCCGGCGCCTACAACGTCAAAATACAATGGAAAATGTACTTAGGTACAAGCACGGGAAGCGTGGAAAGCAGAACGTTAACCGTCTTTGCATTGCCAGCATAAAGACGTGATTACGACTTCTGCCTCTGTTCGACGATGGATCTTTACAGATTCTTCTTTTTTTCTTTCTTATGGTTAGATGCAAAAAACACTTGATGTTGCGTATACGTGGTTTCTGCATTTGGAAAAATCATAATCGTCTCTGGTTTATGAAACTTCATGGAAAGGGTCTGCATATATAAAAAAGATGGCGTCTTAGAAACTAACTATGCTATCCTATAATAAGTTATAAATCGTATAAAGGAATAGATTGGCGATTTCTCCCGCGCATCCCCTCTTTTTCTATTTTAGCATTTTTGAACTTGCTTTTTTCATTTAACAGCGATTAGCAAAACAAATCTTGTATATGGTTATGATGAAAATATTGGAAGTTTTCTAAAATAGCTGTTGTTTTTGGTGGGACGCTTCAAAAAATGATCCCAAGCGAACCTTCATTAAGATTATTAGCAGAATCTTGCAAAATATACTTTGGATGAGGATGTCAAAAAAGAAAGTGAAGAAAAGATTGATTGAGCCTAAGATAAGGCTTCTTTTATGGATATATCTTTATGGCATCAAAGATGAAAGTAACTGGTTGGCCAAATTAGCAAAAAAAATCGACTACAGCGAAGGTAGCTTGCAAACTCAAATAATAGATCTTCAAAACAAAAACCTGATTGAAAGCCGTAATCCTAAAGGTGAGGGCCCGCCGTATATTATTACTGATGAAGGAAAAACTTTTTGAAACCAATAACGTTTACAACGAGAATAGGAGTAACTACCAGCATTTGGGTAGTTCTCTGGGGCATAATTTATTGTCTGAGTTTTCTAAACCAGCCTACCCTTATGATAGTCTGCTGGCTTCCTTTATTACTAGTAAGTTTTGCAATTATCGCACTAATTCTTGTTCTTTACCCTCATTTGTTGCTGAGACTTGGAAAAATGAGCTATTGAGAATGCTGCTTTCTTCTAAAATTAGACCTTTATTCAACTATTCTCGTTATAATCTCGGTGATTATACAGTGGGTAGTAAGAAGCTGAGTTATTCCAGTTTTATTCCCCAGTCAGGAAGTATAAGTTGCAGCGCAATCAAAAAAGTTGCTTACAATGGTGAACAGAAGAATTGGTTCAAGAGTCGCAATCCTGAAAGAGTTTTGTTAAGAATACCCAAGAAACTTTGGCTTCTCAAGCGAGGCCTAGCCTTTTGCGCCCCGCGAAATAGTATAATCAATTTATTCGGAATACTAGCAATTGCCGGTTCTTGTTTTTTTATGCTCGAATTTTATGTTAAGGTTCCTTTTATCCCAATAATCATTCACGCAATAGCATGGAGCATCGCTTGCATTTTCCTTATTTTATTAGCCTTGCCGACGATATTTATAAGGAAAGATTGCTTTGAGTGCCAATTAGGTTTTCACATAATTGCTCACGAACGAAACCATTTATTGCTTAATTCATTGGATGAAGCCTTAGTTGAGGAAGAAGCTTTAAAGCAAACTGGAGACAAATTGATTCCTATACTTCTTTCAAATCCTGAACTGTGTAAAGATTGCGCTTTCCCATTACGCAAAATATATGCTCAAGCCACTTCCAAATATTTAAAGGAAAAGAAAAGGGGAGAGAAGCAATAACCCTTCATTTTTTGTTGTTATTCCAGCTAGAAGATTTTTATGTTCAAGGATTCTTTCTGTGAAAGCAATCGTTCAAAACACTGCGACTTATTATTCTATTAGCGATGACTAATGGATTTTTTCAGTTTTTCTGTTAATTGATTGGTAATTAGTTATGTTGATTGTGGTTTATTCAGCAACACATCAAATGATGAATTCATGTGAAAACTGCTAGAACAGTAGAAGAAGCGTGCAAATTGGCAGAGGTTGGATTCGAATACTTTGACACCATAGAAGGCAGCCATATATATCGGAGAAGAAAATGGCGTCCTAAAGGCTAACCTATATTATCCTATAATAAGTCATAAATCGTAATATAGGTTAAATGCTTTTAAATGACCTATGCTATATTCAGAGGAAGAAACAAGGGAAGATGAAAAATGGTGAAAAGTGGAGAAGAGGAGAAGGTCAAAAACATACTGACTAACCCGAAGCTTGCAGCCATAAAAGCCATGCTGGAGAAAGACCACGCCATAGACTGCATAATGTTGTTGCACTTGAAACGTGGAAAATGGAAAGAAGCAAAAGAGTTCATGCGCGAAAACAAACTAACCCTCAGCGACGGCACGTTTAGGGCTAGGATGATTGAGATTGAGGCGAACGGTCTTGCAGAGAGTAAGCCTATTGATCCGTTGAAGAAGTATTATGTGGCTACTGAGCTTGGCGAGAAAGTTGCGAAGCTTTTGCTGGGCTTTTTTGACGAGTTGAACCGTTAGCTTTTGACCTTTCGTTTGTTGTTGTACAGTTCTGTTTTTGATGTTTGTTTAGGGTTGATGCTGTTTTTGTGTGTTGGTGTTTTGTAGTTTTGTTTTACAAATAACTAATATGGTGTATTAAGTCGTAAGATTTAAATCTACAGCTTCCACTAAAATAACCAATCAACCCCAAAAGGAGGGATAAAAACAAACATGAAAATATTGAAGAACATAAAAGCCCTAAGCCCCGTAGTCGCATCCATCATACTCATCGCAGTAACAGTCGCAGTCAGCATCGCCGTAGCCGCATGGATGGGAGCACTAACCTTCACATTTATGGCAACAGAACAAGTACAGATAACAAACATGGAATTCGGACCTGCCGGCACCAACAGCTGGATTGCTTTAACCGTAAACAATACTGGAACTTCGCCTGTCACAATCAATGATGCATATATAAACGATGTCAAGAAAACAAGCACTAATCCAGCACTTCCTGCAACGATACCCGCAAACTCTGGCATAGTGCTTAACATTACTAACACAGTTACCAATGGCTACAACTACAAAGCAGAGCTAATATCTTCCAAAGGATACCACTTCACCTACACAAAGGTCGCTCCCAGCTCTTAGATTCCCCTTTGTTTCAACACGTAAACTCGTGAGGGTAGGGCGGAAAATAAACTCTCCACTTTCCCTCTATTGTTCAACCATCGGAGGTACACCATAAAATGGTCGTAGAAATAAAAGAATACGCTTCAGCCGAAGAAATAGCAGAAACCCTAGACAAGGAAATTTCAGAAACCAAGAGCACCCTCGGCGAGTATCTTCGCCGACTAGACGACATTCGCGCTCTTGCTGAAAAATCCAAAAAAATCCACGAAGTAGTCATGAAACTTGCAGGCAAGAAAGCGGCAACCGAAACCTTAGGCGAAATCTCCATAGGCAACCTAAACATAGTTTTGGACGCCAACCCATTCCACGAACTTACCGCAATAGAAGAAGTTGTCCGAAGCCACCAGGAAAGGCTGCTTGTCCTGCAGAAAGCCCGCGAAGCCCTAAAATGGCTTGATCAGCTTGGCGACACTGAAGGCCTAAGGTATTTGGTCGTGGAGTCAGACGGGGTTCCTGCGCGCATACTCTTCAAGATTTCATAACAGAATGGAAGGAAGTGAAACACGATGGATTCTGAAATTTACTCCTTTGCATTAAAAAACACCCTAAGTGAAATCGTAAACCTGTGCCCAGACGTCAAAAGCTCTTTCATGTTCACGGAAGATGGCGAAATCATAGCTGGAGACGAGAAAACCCCTGAGAAAACCATCGTAAAAGCAGTAGACGCCTTTGACGCTATAACCGAAAAAGCCGAATCCATAGGCGGCATCGACAACATAAAACTTGAAACCAGCCAAGGCAGCGTAGACATATTGCACATGAATAACCTTTACCTTGTAACGGTTTCTTCAAAAGACGCGGACAAAAAATACGTAAGCACAGTCACAAAGGTTCTCATACCCACAGTGCTTAAGCTGCTGGAGAAAATCAGCCCTACCCCACAAAAACCCGTCAAAACTGTTTTAGAGACAAAGCCTGAAACGCCTTCTTTCCTGGAAGACGAGGAGCCAGCCCAAGAAAAAGTAGCTCCAGCGGCGCCAGTCGAGCTTAAAATGCCCTCAAGAGAAGTTGCTGAGGTGGAAACAGTGCTACCTGAGCCTCAAGCCAGCCAATTCATAATAGAAAACATTGGGGGCCTACTGGTGCCAAGCGACACTGTCCGCATAGACAACGAGACACTGCTTCAGTGGCAGTCACTCTACGACGACAGAAGAATAGAGGAAGTTGAAATCGAAACCTTTGGCGGGCAATCGATAGTGTGCAAAGTGAAGCCCATAAAAGACTCCAAGTTCGAAGGAAAAGGAATCATACAGGTGCCTGAAAGAATCCAGAACATTCTGGAAGTTAAGAAGGGCGAGCTTGTACGCGTCAAGCCTAAAATATATTAACGGAGGCAACATTGCATGACAAAGAAAAAGAAAGAAACACAAGAAACAGCCACCTACACCGAGCCAATAGCGATAGATGCAACAGCTGAACAAGACATTCGTGGGATGCTGGAAGAAATCAAAAACTACGAAGGCGTAGTAGGATACATACTAAGAAACACCACGTCCGCCGCAATAGACCTCAAAGATCCAACAAAAATAATAGATTACGCAATTCTCTCCTCAGCCTCTATCGACGCAGGCCAAGAGCTCTCAGAACTTTTCAACTTAGGCAGTATGAAACACGTGGTTGTCGAAGGCAAACACACGAAGATGCTTTCTTTCACCGTAGATGAAAACCGAATAAGCATTTTTATGGAGAAAAATGCGGATACAGAAA
>JAWAPV010000009.1:0-16358 GCA_038894255.1 Bathyarchaeia archaeon | reverse complement strand
TCCTTTAGCCGTCGGCATATTCCTTTTCCAAAAAACCAAGAAACGAAAAACAAACACCGCTAACTAGTCTTTTCCGCTTGTACCGAACCCTCTTTGATGTTTTGACAAAAAGGTTTGCAAGAAAACATTAAAGATTAGTCCCCAAACAGTTAGGTGGAAACCCGCCATGAAAAAGTTGCGTAAGAGGGGCATAGCGATAATCATAGTGGCGCTGGGAGTGGGAACCGCACTGCTTTTCTTGCTAGCAAGCCTTCCAGGCCAAACGGCAAAACACTATACTTACAGGGTTGTCAACACCTACCCACATGATGAAAACGCTTTCACGCAAGGACTAGCCTACGAAGACGGCGTGTTATACGAAGGCACGGGGCTCTACGGGCACTCTTCGCTTCGGCGCGTTTCGCTGGAAAACGGCAGCATCCTGCAGCTGTACGCTTTACCCTCAGAGTTTTTCGGCGAAGGCATAACCATAGTAGGCAACAAAATCATCCAGCTAACATGGACATCTCACGTGGGCTTCGTCTACGACAAAAGCTCCTTTGTCTTGCTGCAAAACTTCTCCTACCCAACCGAAGGGTGGGGAATAACCTACAACGGCAGCCACCTAATAATGAGCGACGGCACCTCAACACTGCACGTGCTCGACGCAACAAACTTCACAGAAGTCGGAACCCTCGAAGTCAGCGAAAACGGCCAACCAGTGACGCGGCTTAACGAGCTTGAATATGTCAAAGGCGAAATATACGCTAACATCTGGATGGAAGAAAAAATCGCCATAATAAACCCTTTAACGGGGCAAGTCACGGGCTGGATAGACTTGCATGGCATCGAAAATCTGGAAGGCAAAGACTACAACGACGTGCTTAACGGCATAGCGTACGACGCTGAGAATGATAGGCTGTTTGTCACGGGAAAACGGTGGCCACACCTTTTCGAGATAAAGCTTCTGCCTGAAGAATAGCTCTTTTCATGATGGTGGTTTAACCTTCTGAGAAGAGCTTGCCACGAAAAGGCCTTTCCGAAGAATATTTGCGAAAAACAAGGCGCACTGAAAAGGAAGCCTGAGTGTGTTTCTTTTTAATCACGGGTACGGCCCAGTTTCCATATTTTATCCAGAGAAGAGAAGCAACGCCTCCAGCAACATTGCTTAGGGAAATGGCCAGCCACGCTCCCATAGAGCCATAACCGAAGGTGAAGACCAAAAAATAGCCTAGGGCTAGCCGAATCCCCCAAAGCCGCAATATTCCGACAGTGGTTGGAAAAAGCGTGTGCCCCGAGCCTCTTCCCGTTGACATCCCAACTATGAACAACCCGAAAAACGGGAGAGTCGGCAGTAGCATTTGCAGAAACAAGTCGACCTCGCCTATTATGTTAAGCTCATCTGCGAAGACGTCGGCCAGTTCTCGCCTAAACGGGTAGATTATGCTTGCTGCAACAACCATGATGGTAAATATTAAAAGAGCGGATTTATAAGCAACTTCTTTAGCCCTTCTGCGGTCATCTGCCCCCAAACTCTGCCCCACCATTATAGATGTGGCTCCACTCAATCCCCACAGAGCCGCGTCAACTATGTCCAACACCACAAAGCCTATGGAAAAAGCCGTGGCTGCCACTATGCCAAGAGCGTTAACAATTCTGAGCTGCATAAGAAAGGCAAACCCGTTCATCAAACCCAAAGAGAGCACGGGCAACCCAATGCGGAGAACCAGACGAACCCACTTGGCATCTATCCTCTTAGTAAACCTTACCTTAAGGTCCGGATAGTTCCTTCGAAAGATGTAGGCTAAAGCGACAACCGCTATTATCTTGCCCATAACATCAGTAAGAGCCGCGCCAACCACTCCTAACCTGGGAAAAGGCCCTATGCCCAGCACTAGGAAAGGGTCTAAGACGATGTTTATGCACACGGCTATTCCGTTAACTATGGCGGGTTTTCGAGTATCGCCTATGCTCTGAAGAAGCGTTGTGTAGGTGAAGGAAAGATAGTTAAAGAAAATGTCCAAGGCGATTATGCCTGAATATTTCATCAAATCCTCAAATATTTCAGAAGGAGTAGATACGACCCAAGTAAAAATCAAGCTTCTAAGCAAAAAAAGCGAAAAGCTCAAAACTGCTCCCGTGACGAAGGACAACGTGAGAAAGCGGGAAGCAGCCACACTAGCATCATCATAAGCCTTGCGCCCTATGTTCTGAGAAACTATGCTCAAGCACGCGGCCATCAAAGCCAATAAAAGCGATTGGAAAAGCATTATGACGGGCCACATTTGCCTTGGAACGGCGACCGCAACATCACTGTAGCTGCTTAGCCAAAAAGCGTCCGCCACATTATAAGCCACAACAATAAGCTGATTTATAAGCGGAGGAAAACCCAACCAAAGAAACGTGCGAACTATTGACTCACTAACAATCTTTTCCCTATATTTACTTATTGTAGGCGGCCCCACCAAATCTTCCGGCTCGTCAGACATGATCCTTTTTGGCTTGATTTTAATCTAAAAGGCTTTCGCGGACAACCCTAAAAAAGAAAGTGAAATAGCTTCGTTTATAGAAACTTTGCACACAAAGCCTAAGAAAAAAGTTTAACCCCGCAAAAATTTATACAAGGCAATTTTTCATCAAGCCATTGAAAACCTGGCTTATGTCAACGATGACTAATTGAACGTTCTTATTGAAAAATCCTGTTAAATTGCATTGCCAATTAGTAGAATCGCAAAAATTGCTGCGGTATGTAGAACGTATGCCATTATGGAAAATTTTTTTGGCGTTACGTTCTTTATAGAAGCTAATAATGTAACGCCGATTTCGGTAGGAAGCGGAGAAGCGATAAAAAAACAGGCTAAAGATACCAGCAGATATTTTTGAATAGAGCCAGGTACCATCCTTTGGGCAACCTTGACGACTTTTTCTTCGGACAACTTTTGAAGTTCACCACTGAAACTGGATCTTACAAAATGGAAAATTATCAAGTCGCTAAGTAAAGCGCCAAAGCCAGCAATTAAACCTGCGAAAAAAAGTTTTTGCTCTCTTGCTAGAATCAGCAGTATAGCGGCGGCTGGCGCAGCAGTAAACGAGTAAGCATAAAGGAAACCAGCCAAGCAAGTTCCGAAATACCCAAAGAAAACCAATGTATCGTGAAGGGGTGCATAAGATCTATCCACGAAAAGAATGAACGCTATCACATAACTTAAAAAGAGCAGAAAGAGCTTAGGATACTTTAACCTAGATAGAACTTTGAGCCAAGCCTCCATTCACATAAAACAACGCCTTAAAGCTTCAAATACGAAATCACTAAATAAATATTTTCCGAGAAAAACGGCGATCGTTGCATATTTAATTCTGTTAGAATACAATAATAGATCATAATGGGAAAAACAATACTAAGTAAAGCAGCTTTAGTCTTATTTTTCACAAATAGCTACTAAGTCATATCCAACTTTTCTTACGGATTTCATTTTTGAAATATTAACATGGGTGAATCCGGCTTCCTTTAACATCCTTCTTAACTTTCGATTGTAATACAAATGGAATACTTGATATTTTGAACTCTCACTTAAACCCAGTTTATAGTATAAGAAACCGTAGAAGCTTGCAACAATCAGTTGAAGCTTCCCATCTGACTTTAACACTCTGCATATTTCTTTTAACGCTTTAATATCATCTTTTATGTGCTGGACGCATCTTCTTGAATAAATGTAATCAACACAATCATCCTTGAAAGGCAGATTTGTAGCATCTGCAACAACATCAGTAGCCTTGGTTCTAATCACGTCTACACCTAAAAAATCTTCTTTTTTGTTTGAACCACAGCCAATATCCAATTTTAACATAACTAAATTTTCGCTAGCACCGCTTTTTAATTTTTAGGTATCTACCAGTTCCATAACACGAAAATACATGGTTTTCATCGAAAAATCGGGGTTAATCGAGAGAGCCGGGGATGGGAGTTGAACCCATATAGAGCGGCTCTGCAGGCCGCCGCTTAAACCGTTCAGCCACCCCGGCGAACTATTCATAAGCCCAAGACTGGCATAAATATCTTATTCAGCAATTTTTTCCATGATTTTCCCATAAACGCCAAGCGCGGATTTCTCGTCCTTAACATTTTTAATCAGCACGCGACCATTTGGAAACCAGCTGACTTCAAAGTTCTTGTAGTCAAATATTATTGCAAGGCGAGATTTTATGCGAACTCTAAAATGACGTTTTATAGCCTCATACGCTTCGTTCATGCTCAGCTTCGGTGGTTTTTCAGGGTTAATGTTCACCGTGTTTTGGCCGCACAGCCAAACAAGTTTTTCTCTGGTTTGAGGGCTTACCGTGTGGTTTTGGCATACAGGGCAATCTCTTCTCTTGTAGATGTCTATTGATGCGAAGTACATGTCGCTGAAGTCGCAAATTAGCAATTTACCTTTCAACGGCGAACCCATCCCAGAGATTAGCTTTATTGTTTCCATGGCTTGCATCGCGCCAATTATCCCCGGGGTGGCTCCTATTACTCCTCTAACGTCGCATGAAAGAAGAGCGCTGTCTTCGATGTTGGGGAAGACGCATTCAAGGCAGGGAGTTTCTGGCGGAGCAAAAACAGACAGGTTACCTTCCACGCCTATGGCTGCGCCGAAAACGTACGGGATGCGAAGTTTTGCGCAGGAACGGTTGATGATGTAGCGTGTGTAAATGTTGTCTAAGCCGTCAACCACCACGTCCACGCCTGAAACCAGTCTTTCCACGTTGGATTGGTTAACGTTCTCGGGGACAGCCTCAACCTTCACAAGCGGGTTTGCCTTTTTTAGTCGTTTAGCTGAAACCTCAACTTTGGGATACCTCAAATCCTCGGGAGCGTACAGTATCTGCCTATGTAGGTTAACGAGTTCTACCGTGTCTTGGTCGATGAGGCGCAGATAGCCAACGCCTGCAAGCGCCAAATAGAGTGAGGCCGCTGTGCCGAGGCCGCCGAGGCCTATGATGGCGACTTTGGCTTGGGCAAGTTTCTTTTGTCCTTGCGGGCCAAGTTCTTTTAGGATTATTTGGCGACTGTAATACTCTTCTAAACGTGAAGTTTTTCTTTTCGGCATTTCTTGCCCTCGCTGGACTGTTTTTGCTGTAAATCAGTTTTATATTTACCCTTTTTCAGAAACTGCCTCTCGTAAATTTCTCTAACCCTCTGTATGGTGTCAGCCTCTTCAACCCTCTTATCTTCCCTAATACGGGTTATCCGTGCAAAACGCAAAGCCATCCCGCTCTTGTACTTTGGACTTTTCTGAATCTCGTTGTAGGCCACTTCAACCACAACCTTAGGAACGACGATGACTCTTCGCGGCTCTTCCTTAACCACTAGTTCTTTGAGCCTTCTCGTCATTTCGACTATTTCAGCATCAGTTAACCCTTTAAACGTCTTGCCCAAAATCAGGAATTCTCCAGTTTCTGGCTCACGCGCCGCCAAATAGTAGTCAGAAAGCCACATGTGCCTGCGACCATATCCATACTCGGCGGCAACGATAACCAGATCCAAAGGTTCAAGCACAGGCTTAATTTTCAGCCAGCGTTTTCCTCTAAACCCAGGCGTGTAAGGGCTTTCAAGGCTTTTCGCCATAAGTCCCTCGTGCCCTTCGTCCATTGCTTGCTTTAGAAAAGCCTCAGCCTTTTCAGCTTCGCTTGTAACGAGCTGTTCAGTTAAGGGAATCCGCCCCGTGTTTTCAGCCAGAATTTTTCTTCGCTCGAAGTAGGGCAGAGAGATGAGGTTGTGGCCATCGAGGTAAAGAACGTCGAAGAGGTACAATTTAACCGGAATCTTTTCTGCCATGTCTTCTATTTCTCGAGTTCGCCTGAAACGGCGCATAAGATGCTGGAAGGGAATTGGAAACCCGCGGTTGTCAACTGCCACAACCTCGCCTTCCAAAATGGCTTCTTCAGCATGAACATTCTCCTCTGCCAGCTTGACTATCTCGGGCAAACTTTCAGTCACGTCGGTCAGTCTTCGACTGAAAATTCTTATCTTGTTGCCTAATTTGTGGATTTGAACCCGAGCTCCATCATACTTGTACTCAAAAGCGCTCTTGCCTCCATGCTCGGCTAAGGCTTCTTGAACGCTGCCGGCCATCTGCGCAAGCATCAAGTTAACAGGCTTGAATACTTTAAAATTGATTTTTTCTAAGCCTTGAACTCCACCGCTTTTCAGGATGGCTGCAACCTCTCCGATGTCTCCGGCAATCATGTTCTTCTTCTGAATAACATCAAGTGGAACCCCGAAAGTTTTCGCAACTACCTGTTCCATTAAGCCTTCATGGAACCCAGTTCGCATTTCGCCAACAAGGATTTTCACGAGAACTTTGGCTTCAAGAGGCGATGCCGACCCAAACAGGGCTTTCAGCAAGCGTTCTTTCTTTTCTCTTGAACCTGCCCCTGAGGCCTCCGCGATTTCAACAAAGGTCTGTCTAACTTCAAGTATTGTCAATGTTCTCTGGAAGAGTGTTGTCTGCCTTTTCGTTATGTTATTTTCGAAAACTTCTTTCGTAGCTGAGCCGATGTCGCCTGTCTTGTTGAACGCGGTTAGGAAAACGTTCCAGTCAACCCCTGTTATGCGCCTTATTATGCTGCTTATAGTGGCCCAGCTTACGTTGAGAACGTTTGGGCTCCACTTTGGAAAAGGCCTTCCAAGAATCAGAGAGACCGCAGGCTCAACCTCGTCATTTTCCAGATTTTTAAGGAATTCGGAAACGTAGTTCACCATTTCCAGCCTTTTGCGAGTCTTTTCAAGCTTCTCGCACAGTTCAGCAAGCGCTTTCAGGGAAGTCGGCATAACATTAACCTTAAGAACACTATCCTATCTCTCCTTTACTCAAGCATTGAACATAAACTTTTCAGAAGAGTTTTCGGGAAAAAAGATGATGATGAAGTTGAATTTGCTTAGAAAGACTCTTCAAGCTTCTTTTTGATTTCCTTAATTTTCTTCTCTGTCTCTGCCACCTTGTCCTTCTCATTCAAAGCTTTATAGCAGTCTCTGGCATATTCTAGTGCGCTAACTCCGAACCTGTCAAACCCTTTCTGGAAAGACAGTTCAGCAGATTTCTGGAAGCTTTCAACTGCCGCCTCGTAATCTTTGAGCGCAAATGCGCATTCGCCGGCCTTATAAAGCATAGAAGTGGAATCAAAGAAATTCTGTCCTTTCCGATAAAGCTCTGCAGCTCTAAGAAAGATTTCTCTGGCTTCCTTGTATTTTCCTGCTTCAAGAAGCGTGCCCGCTTCCTTGTGCATCTTAACAGGATCTTCTTTTGTTTTTTCTTCGCTCATGACATGGTCAACTCGCTATTTGCTATTCTAACAGCAGAAAACTTGCATTTAGGCTTTCTCATTGCAAAACTTAAAACGAGCTAAAGCAAATAGGTTCACCTGACAAAAAAGGAGCAAGAGTCTATGACGAAAATTTGTGACGCGCACGTGCACTTGGGCAAGTCTGGACCTTGGCAGCCTTATGTGAACCCTTCAATCCGTGTTGAAACGCTGATTAGGCTTTTTGACAAATTCAGTGTTGAGAAAGCAGTTGTTTTTCCAAACCCAAATGTGGGAGACAGGTACCCAGAAATGAACGATTACATAGCAAAGTCTGCAGCGAAATACCCTAAAAGACTGGTGGGGTTCGGGCGAGTTGACCCGCGAAGAGAGGACGCGATACAAGAGCTGATGCGAATAAGAAACGAGCTTGGCCTTAAAGGGCTTAAGCTTCACCCCATGGTTGAGTGTTTCAGGCCAGACCATCCCTTCTTCGAAAAGTTTTTCCAAACAGTTAACAAGCTGAAACTGCCAACACTGTTTCACACAGGCGACGGTTTCTCTTCTCCAGGATTAATAATGAAAATAGCGAAAAAACACCCAAAACTGCCCATTATTTTGGGTCATCTTCGAGAAGGCTGTCTTGGAGTTTTGAGAGAATGCGAAAACGTGTATGTAGAAACTTCTGGAACCTTACCCGACTTCATAGAACATGCAGCAGACATTGATGAGAACAGAATACTTTTCGGCTCCGACATCCCTTACTACCGGTTTCCCACGCAGACAGCCATTGTTGAAGCCGCAAACATATCGCCGAAAGTCAAAAGGAAAGTGTACTGCGAGAATTTCGAGAAGCTTTTTGACGAAAAACAGAATAAGACATGAAGCCCTCTAAGCATTAGAGGAGACTTGAAAGCGAAGATGAAACGTGCGCCAACAACAATCAAGCTTGCGATGACTCCAATTTTCGCAGCGCTAGTTTGCGTGGTTACACTCGTCTTCGTATTAAACATACCTCAAACAAACGGCTACTTCAACATTGGAGAAACAGTGATATACACAGCAGCGTTACTGTTCGGCCCCTTTGTAGGGGGATTTGCTGGAGGATTCGGCGCGGCCATTGCAGACATTCTTGTTGCGCCAGTTTTTGCTCCTGGAACCTTTGTGATTAAGCTTGCTGAAGGAGCCATCGTCGGATTTTTGTATAAAAGGCTCAGGCAAAATTCTGGATTCCGTTGGAGAATTTGCGCGATGCTGCTGGGGGCGGTAGTGGGGATACTGCTTGCAGCAACCGGCTCCGCCTACTACCAAAAGCTCAGTTTATACGTGGGTTACCCGCCGCCCGAGAATCCTATTGAAATCGTGATTCCAGCCGAATTTTGGTATATCCTCGGCATAGCAGTGACTGCAAGCACAATTCTGGTCGGCGCCAAGGTTGAGACGGACATTGGCCAAGCAGTATTCTCCATAATTGCAGGTGGCTTAGTAATGATTGTTGGGTATTTCCTCTATGAGCAAGTCATATTGGGCCAGACGATGGCTACGGTAGAAGTCGCCGCAAACATCGGCCAAATGCTTGTAGGGCTTATTGTTGCTGTCCCGGTCACAAAAGCGCTTCTTCGGTGGCTACCACAACTTAAAAACCAAAAGTAAACAAGCATCAGCTGGGGTTAAGCATGAAACTGCCGTCGGGAAAAATTCCTATAGACCTCTTGAAGGAAGTGGTTTTCAAAAATCTTGGAGCCAAACGAGAAGAAGTAGTTTTGGGCCCTTCGGTGGGTGTTGATGGAGCAGTTGTAAACGTCGGAGACAAAGCAATACTCATTTCAATGGACCCCATCACTGGAGCCATTGAACGTGTAGGCTGGCTTGCAGTTAACGTGAACGCAAATGACGTTGCCACCTTCGGCGTCAAGCCCAGTTTCATGCTTTCCTGCATTCTTCTTCCTGAAAAAGCGGATAGAAGCCATGTGGAAAACATATCTATACAGATGGACAGGGCAGCTAAAGAGCTGGACATCGCAATTGTTGGAGGCCACTGTGAGGTAACTCCGGGTTTGACGCATCCCATAGTGGTCGGCTGTGTGATGGGAATTACTGAAAAGGGCAACTACGTGACTGCGGGAGAAGCAGAAAGTGGAGATCAGCTTATCCTAACCAAGAGCGCTGGAATCGAGGGCACAGCCATCCTTGCGATAGACAAGGAGAAATTATTGAAAAGAAAAATTGGCCAGAAGACGCTGCAGAGCGCCAAAGAGTTCTTCAGCCAAATCAGCGTTGTCAAGGAAGCACTTGCAGCCTTTAACGCAGGCGGAGTCCACGCTATGCATGATCCAACCGAAGGTGGCATAATCGGTGGGGTTGTTGAGATGGCGGAAGCATCAAAGCTTGGTGTGGAAATTTTTGAGAAGGAGATTCCCGTTCGACCCGAAACAGAGGAAATCTGTGAAGCATTCAGGATTGACCCGTTACAACTAGTCAGTTCAGGAGCACTACTAATAGCAGCCAACCCAGACAACACTGAAAAAATACTTAGGGCTTTGAAAAAAATCAAAATCCAAGCTTCAGTCATCGGCAGCTTTACTGAAAACACTCACAACCGCACTTTATTCAGAAAAAACGGAAAAAGACAGAAGCTGCCTACTGCAATTTCTGATCATTTGTGGCTTGCTCTTGCTAAAAGATGGTAAAAGAGGTTTAGCGGACAGGTTTCCAAACCGCAGAAAGCGGTTTTCTTCGAATGAGAAAAGAGAGGTAGTCAATAACCCATGTTCCCACTACTTTGTGCAAACCAAGCTTCCGAAACCTTCGCATCGACTCGTAAACAGTAAAATCATCAGCAAAAACAAACTTTCCAACTTTTGAAAGCCTAAAAGCAAACTCGTGATCCTCGAGGCAAGGCAGCTCCTCATCAAAGCCTTTCAGAGCCAAAAACGCCATTTTCCTAACAGCCAAAAATTCGCCTCTTGAATGAGGCTTAAAGCGGCAGACAAACCTCAACAGCTTATTGTATAATTTGAAGAAAACGTTCTCAACCGTTTTTGCATGCACGGGCATGATGTTGCATGTGGCGCCAACAACACTGGAGTCATTAAATATCTCTAGAACCTTATCTACAAAATCCTGCGTCGGATCCACATCCGCGTCCAAAAAAAGGATTATATCGCCACTTGCCTTTTTGGCTCCAAAGTTTCTTGCCCTTGATATGCCCCGCTTTCTTAACTGGTAGACTTTGTCTGCAAACCGTTTTGCCTTGTCTACCGTGTGATCAGTGCTACCTCCATCAACAACCACGATCTCTAAAGGCGCCCAAGCCTTAATCTTTGAGAGACTCGATAACGTTTTCTCTATGTATCTTTCTTCCTGAAACGTTGGGATTACGACGGATAATGTGGACTGGGCATTCATGCGGCTCAAGAGGGACTCCACATGTCACATTGGCGCTCTTTATATAAAATTTTTGGCAAGGAAAAGCCCGTCTCAAACAGAAACCCAATCAAGGTTAGCAGAATTTAAGCGTGTAAACGATTTACGTGGTCTTTCGAGCAAGCCAATGCGCTTCCTGATTTCTCTCCAAACAGAATACTTGGAAAAAAGAGTAGGCAAGTTTTCTCCATGAGAGTGATAAACGCAGAATTTGGGCTCAACCACGATTTCGTAGCCACGTGCCAGCATCTCCCTTGACCAATCGTAGTCTTCGCCTCCAAACTTCGGTTCACACATAATAATGTCTGACAGGCTTTCGTCAAAAGGATACTTCTCCCAAAGCGCTCTTCTCAAGAGGCAGTTTGTTGTAGAAAAGTAACTATCACTCATGTACCTTTTGCTTTTCTCATTCAACTTTCTCCATGTCCAACCATAGAAGAGTTTCTCCCAAAAAGTCCCATTTTTATGAGGTGTGGTGTAGCCTCCTACCCCTGCGACCAGCTGGTTTCTGAAGTGCCTCGCTCCGCTTTCAAGCCAGCTTCTCGAAGAGGGCAGAGAATGCCCGTTTGTTATGCAGACAAGTTCGCTTGAAGAAACGGAAACTCCAGCGTTGGTGGAAAACGCATGCGAAAAATCTTTGTCTGCTATAAGGACAAGTTTTATTGGAAGAGCGTTGTTGAAAAAACTTTTCCGCGCAAACTCTAAAACCTTTTTTAGTTTTTCGGCTTCTTTTTTTGTTGAATAATTATCCACTATTACGAGTTCTGATGGCTTCAGTGTCTGAAGGGCTAAGCTGCGTAAAAGCTCAGGGAAGTAGCTTTCAACGTCTCTTGTTCGGACAACCACTGAGATGCTGGCATTTTCTTGTTTCATAGCATGTTGTGTGTAACACTTTCTGCAGATATAATGTCTTCGCGAAGGCTTTTCCTGCTTAAAGCCAGAAAAAACATGCTTACAGGGTGATAACTTAAAATAGTTGTGAAAATCTAGAAATGGAAAGGCGATGTGAAAGAAACTTGCTTGCCTTAGAGAAAGCGGCTAGAATTGCAAAATGCTCGCTTCTGCCCAACCGACCCTACCACGTGCAATGGCTGATAACGCGAAAATGCAATTACAGATGCAAAGGTTGTAACGTTTGGCGAGAACAAGAAAAGAAAGAGCTATCTACCGAAGAAGTGAAAAAGGGCCTTGACATACTTAGAAAGTTAGGCACTGTAGAGATTGTCTTCTCAGGAGGAGCTCCTCTGCTTCGAGAGGACATTGACGAAATTTTGGAGTATGCTTCACGCTTTTTTGTGATCACCGTCTACGACAATGGAAGCCTCGCTGGAGAAAAAATTGAGGCGCTACGCAACGCAGATTTTGTTGCCATTTCTCTGGACACCTTAGATGCTGAAAAAAATGACGAAGCAAAAGGCGTTAAGGGCGCCTTTGACAAAGCTATGGAAGCGATAGAGAAACTGCACAAAGAAGGCATTTCTGTGGCGGTGTCCCCAACAATATCCCAGATGAACTTGCACGAGATGGCAGACTTCACAAGATACTTTGCGGAAAGAAACATTCCATTATGGTACTGCCTCTATTCCTATGATGTTTCTGCGGATTCAAGCCAGCTTTTCAAAATAGGAAAGAGAAACGAAACGCTAGAGATAGCCGACAAAGAAGCCATGGTAAACCTTTGCGACGCACTCATAAAGCTGAAAAAGAAAAACAGCAACATACTAATAACCACCAAGCTTCTGCAAGCCATGAAACAGCTTTACTTGACTGGCGAACGAGTATGGAAATGCCGTGCACTCCAAACCTTTTTCATGATAGACCACATGGGCAGAGTCGCAGGATGCCACCTCCGCAAGCCAGTCGCATCAATTTTTGACTTGCCCTCTGCTTGGAACAGCCCACGCTTTAACGCACTTCGGGAAACATACCACGAATGCAGAAAATGCACGTATCTTTGTTACATTTTCTATTCACTGCATGGAGGCGTGCTTGGAAACCTTCAAATTGCTCAGGACAGATGGAGAAACGCCGGTATGCTGCTGAAAAAGAAAAATGTTATGGCTCCAAGCTTGGCAAGATAGACAGAATTTCCGCCATCTTTTTCATTATGTCGTGCCCTAGTTCAGTTTTTTCTTGCATTTCTTCTAGCACGGTCACCTGAATGTTAGAGAAGGGTGATGCCGAATCGCTGGAGAAGGTAGGTTCAGCGTTTCGTTTTTTTATTTCAAACAGCACGGGCAAAAGGATGATGAGGACGACCGCTGAACACCAGAAAAGAAGCGTGTTAACCATCGCCGCTGACGTGGTCGTGGTCATGAATATCTTTTCAGTATTTTGTCCCAATTCTTAATATAACTGTTTCCATCGATGCGCATGGAATTTCATACCGATTCCTATTGTAAAAAAATGTATGAGATTAGCATACTAGGCAAGTTTCTATGCTAGCATAAACCAATTGTCAATTACGACGCAGAGAATTTGGAAAACTTCTTCCGCATTGAGGCTGTCTGTGTCCAAAATCAAGTGAAACGGCTCAAAGTCTTTGCCTAGGTCAAAACCGTAAAGGTTTCTATAAATTTCTCTGGTGTGCTTTTCTTTGTTAGTTAAAGCTTCAAGAGCCTCTTCTTCGCTTATGCCGTCCCTGAAAGCTATCCGTTTAGCTCTGGTTTCAGGCGAAGCCTCTAACCAGATTTTGAAGCCTTTTTTCAGAAGCCAAGGCATTGTCCAGCTGTCAAGCATAACGTTTCCCTGCTGGGCAAGTTCCATGAGTTTTTTGTCAATTTCAGAGTCAAGCTCGTGGTTTCTGTTTCTTCTCTCTAGAAAACGCATTCCTTCAGGGGTTTCCCACCATCCGCGGTCAACGTTTTTGTATCCTTCTTGGATGGCTAAGGCCTTTAACGCGTCTCCACCCGAGAAATATCTAAGCTTGTATTTTTCAGCAAGCCTTTTTGCTAAGCTGCTTTTGCCGCTGCCAGACAACCCGCACACGCATATTGTCAAGTCTTTTGCAGCTTTTTTTCTCCCTTTCGTGCTTGTCTGAATGTTCTTTTTCATCTGTTTGCTCCTTTACTAGGTGTTAAGGGTTTTCGCGGCTTGCCTTAGGCCACTCTTGAGGCATGAGGCGCAAATTTCTCCTCCGTAAAGGCGCCATACTCTTCTTTTGGCTCGGTTGAGCTTGCTTGCTTTAGACCGCGAAGCATGAGGGAAACCGGCAAGAGGTTGCTTGCATACTCTGCAACGTTTGGGATTAGTGTTTTCATTTTTATAGTGAACCTTATTCACGCCGCCTGGCAGGCTTTTCTGAATGCGCTTTCGGCTTCTTGTGCGTTTTCTTGGAGAGGGCATTTTTATTCGCTCACCTCTATCAAGCCTAGCAGATGCGAGAATATTGTTCCGAAAAGCATGGAGCACATCAGATACCACCAGATGAGGGAGACGCTGAATATTGGCAGCGGGAGATTCGGGCCTACTCCTGGAAAATAGGCGATTGGGAGGGGACCTGTTGGTGTTGAGTAGGTTCCGCCGAGGAACTGCCATATTAGAATTAGAGGTATAATGAAAAGAAGCGAGACTTTCATTTGCTGCCACGACATTTTGGATTGAAGCTGGAGAATGTGTTTTTGTTTTTTCATGACTTTGTCCATGAGCTTTTCGTCTTTTTTGCCCATCGCACGCCGCAACGTGTCGGCTTGTGCGAGCGTAAAGCCCGCCAAGTCTTGCACGAGCTGCATGACCTGCTCTTGATAGACGATGATGCCGTAGGTGTTCGCCAGCCGGCGTTCCATGAGCGGATGGAGATACTCGATAGGTTTGCGCCCGTATTTGCGGTCGATGAATTCGGGGATGTTGTCCATCGGACCGCGGTCATAGCGGTCAGCGCTTCGAGATTGCGCGGCTTGAGCTGGCGCAAATACTCGGTCATTTTCTCGGACTCGAACTGGAAGACCGCCAGCGTGTGCCCATCGCCGAGCATTTCGTACACTGTCGGGTCGTCGTAGTCGATAGCGTCGAGATCGATGTCGATGCCGTAGTTGGCTTTGATTTGTTCGAGTGTGCGGTCGATGATCGAGAGCGTCGCCAAACCGAGGAAATCCATTTTGAGCAGTCCGACGGCTTCCAGCTCTTTCATCGCGTACTGGGTGATCGCATTCGTCGTCGGCGTTTTGTAGATGGGAACGTAATCGGTGATCGGTCCGGGAGCGATGACCACGCCTGCTGCATGGACCGATACGTTTCGCGCCAAGCCTTCGAGAACGAGCGAATACTCGACGAGCTGTTGTAGCTTCGGATCGTCGCTATCGCGGAGCCACCGCAATTCTGGGAGGTCGAGCGCTTCGCTGAGCTTGGTCACTTTGCCGAGAACGACGGGAATTTTTTCTGTGATCGCATTGATCGTCGAGGGCGCTATGCCGAGAACACGTCCGACGTCCTTGATTACCTGACGTGCCGACAGCGTCCCGAACGTGACGATCTGTGCGACGGCATCGGCGCCGTACTTTTCGCGGACGTATTCGATGACCTCGTCGCGTCGCTCGTCGTTGAAGTCCACGTCGATGTCGGGCAACGAGACGCGGTCGGGATTCAAGAAACGCTCGAAAAGCAAGTCGTGTGCGATCGGGTCGATGTTCGTGATGCCGAGCGCATAGGCGACGATCGAACCGGCTGCCGAACCGCGACCGGGTCCGACACTGATGCCACGCTGCTTGGCGGCTGCGATGAAATCCTGTACGATGAGGAAATAGCCCGAGTAGCCCATGCGCTTGATCACGTCGAGTTCGAAGCGGACGCGGTCGAGGATTTCCGCTGTCACGGGCGAATAGCGGCGCTCGATGCCGCGCATGGTCAATTCTTCGAGATACTGGTCGAGCGTTTGTGCCGATGAGTCGGGCGGTATCGGAAACGTCGGCATTTTCGGAGCGAAGGTCGGAGCGAAGGCGATTTTTTCCGCGATCGCCAGCGTGTTCTCGATCGCAGAGGGGAAATCAGCGAACAACGCCTTCATCTCTGCCGCGGTCTTGATGTACATCTCTGGCACTTTGTAGCGCAGTGCCGTGATGTCGAACGTGCCGGCGTTCGATGCGTTGGCGTCCTTGATGAGCAAGTGAACGTTGTGTGCGATCGCGTGTTCTTTGCGCAGGTAGTGGCAATCGTTCGTGGCGACCAGTTCGATACCGAGCTTGCGGGCGATGCGTGGAGCATGCTCGAGAACGATTCGGTCTTCCGGCAAGCCGTGATTTTGAAGTTCGATGTACCAATCGTCGCCGAAGAGGTCTTTGAACCAACGGGCATTGGCTTCGGCGGTGTCGAAATCGCCACGGACGAGCGGTTCGTTGACCGGACCGATCAAGCAAGCGCTCAAAGCGATGAGTCCGTCGTGATAGTGGGTCAACAGCTCGCGGTCGATGCGTGGCTTGTAGTAGTAGCCCTCTGTGTGCGCCAGCGAAACGAGCTTGCATAGGTTCCGATAGCCTGTTTCGTTTTTCGCCAGCAAAACGAGGTGATGGTAATTTCTCGTGCGATCGTTTTTGCTGGATGCGATTTTGTCGAAGCGTGAGCTTGTCGCCAAGTATACTTCGCAGCCGATGATCGGCTTGATGCCGCGTTTTTTCGCAGCGAAGAAAAACTCCATGCAGCCGAACATGACGCCGTGATCGGTCAGCGCTATC
>JAWAPV010000008.1:0-16843 GCA_038894255.1 Bathyarchaeia archaeon | reverse complement strand
GTTGCCGTCGTGGCTTGCAACGTCAGTTGCTTTTATATGAAGAAGCACGAAGTCGCAGTTGTTTAAGGCGCGTGTGGCCGTTTTTGCCTTTGCCTTGTAGTCGGTTTTCGGCGTGCCAGTCGCACCTTGAACGTCTAGGGTTTTCATTCCTGCGGCTTTGCAAACTCCTCTTACAAGAGGCGTGGCACCTATGCCTACTGCTTTTACACCATAGATTTTCGAGAGTGGTTGAATGTGAGGCAAGGTTCCGGCTCCGCGGCATAGGACGATGTTGGCTTTGGGCAAGCCGCGTTCAGCCCGTTTCACGTTGACAATGTGGTTTCTCAAACTTTTGTGGAACTCCTGCGTTAGGCGATTCAGCATCTTAGCAGTCAGTTCTGCTTCCAAGGTGTTGTCAAGAGGTTCTGATTCTTTCACTTTCTCCTGGTTTTTACCGGGATCCGTGTCGCTGACGGCCGCGGAGAGCTTTGGACCGCGAAGAAGGAGGACGCCGCGGTGTTGAATGGTGTTTTTGAAGAGGAACTTGGTTTTGAAAAGCCTTTTCAAATCAGTTTTTTGCAGGCTTTCGGCAAGTTTTGCAGCTTCTTCGCTGGCGATTCTACCCGCGCGCCTATCTTGAACAACCATACTTTCGTCTACGGTTGCAAAATTGCATCGAAAAGCAACATCTCCTGGAAGAACGCTCACGCCTGAGCCTAAAGCCTCAAGCGCGCCTCTGCCAGTATAAACCTTTAAAGCGTCATAACCCAGCAAGGCCAAGGTGGCGGTGTCGCTGCCTGGTGGAATGCCAGGCGCTATGGGGTCAAGTATGCCGCAGATGCCTGTTTTAGCTATTTGGTTAAGGAAAGGTTTTGAAGCAGCTTCTAACGGGGTTTTTCCGTTTAGAGCGGCTACTGGGCGGTCAGCCATGCCATCTGCGATAATCAAGATTGCCTTCAATCTTAACCCACGCTCTTGCACGGTTTAAGCATATGCTTTGTGTTTAGCCGGTTTCAAGTTAAAACACTTATGCACCGTAAACGCGTTTGGAAATAAGGGAATGTTTAATAGTTTCTTTTGTAATTGAGTTTTGCGAGTGGTTGATGATGTGGGATTGCGTTCCACACTGCTAACAGCTTGTTTATGGAAAATGTAGCCCACATTAGGATTATTTTTTCAGCAGTGTTATATTCAACTGCAAGCAATGTTCGAGGAGATGAAAAATGTCAGACATGGGCATAACCGTCAAGAAATCCGAAGACTTCTCAGAATGGTACACGCAAACAGTGCTCAAATCTGGGCTGGCTGACTACGCGCCTGTCAAGGGCTGCATGGTTTTCCGCGAACACTCATACGCCATCTGGGAGAAAATCCAAGAAGTGTTCAACCAGAAAATCAAGGCAACAGGACACAAAAACGTGTATTTCCCGCTGTTCATCCCCGAAAGTTTCCTGAAGAGGGAAGCTGAACACTTTGCGGGATTCACGCCCGAAGTCGCGTGGGTTACCATGGGCGGAGATACGCCGCTGGAAGAAAAACTGGCGATAAGACCTACTTCTGAAACCATAATGTACTCCATGTACGCAAAGTGGGTTAGAAGCTGGCGGGACCTTCCCCTAAAACTGAATCAGTGGTGCAGCGTCGTACGGTGGGAAACCAGCGCAACTAAACTGTTCCTGCGCACACGCGAATTCCTCTGGCAGGAAGGACACACTGCGCACGCCACGAAAGAGGAAGCCGATAAGGAAGTCATAGACATACTTCACATGTATAAGGACGTGATAGAAAACTATCTGGCAATTCCTGTGCTTATAGGCGTGAAAACGGAAAACGAGAAGTTCAAAGGCGCGCTTTACACAACCACGCTTGAAGCGATGATGCCAGACGGCAAAGCGCTTCAAATGGGAACATCCCATCAGCTTGGGCAAAACTTCTCCAAAGTCTTTGATATAAAGTTCCTTGACCAAAAAGAGAAAGAACAGTATGCGTGGCAAACGTCGTGGGGCTTCTCAACGCGCATGATAGGCGCCATGGTGATGGTACACGGCGACGACAAAGGCCTAGTGTTGCCGCCGAAAATTGCTCCCATACAAGTCGTGATAGTACCCATCCCCTACAAAGACGTGGACACGAAACCGATTCAGGACAAGGCAAAAGAGGTTTTCGAGAAGCTGCAGAAGAAAGGCATAGCAACAGTCTTAGATGACAGGTTGGAGTACACGCCTGGGTGGAAATTTAACGAGTGGGAACTGAAAGGCGTCCCGGTAAGAATCGAAATTGGTCCTAAAGATGTAAAGCAGAAGCAGGTGACCCTCGTCAGAAGGGACACAGGCAAAAAAGCTGCTGTAAAAGAAGAAGAAATGGTGCATGCCGTGGCAGAGACGCTTGACGAAATCCAAGCAAATCTGTTCAGCAAGGCAAAGAAAGCACTGGAAGAAAAAACAGCCAACGCAAGCAGTTATGAAGAGTTTAAGAAAATCCTTGAAACCAAAGGAGGATTCATCAGAGCATCATGGTGTGGCAGCTCAAGCTGTGAAGAAAAAATAAAAGAAGAAACAGGCGCAACAATCAGGATAGTGCCCTTCGAAAAAGAGAAGCCGTTTTCGCGGTGCATACGCTGCGGGCAAGAAGCTAAAGAAGTGGTTTACTTCGCTAGGTCATACTAACCAGGCGTTTTCAACCTTCAGACAGCTTTACTCTTTTGCCAAGCTGGCTTGCCACGTCGTCCAAACCCAGCTTTTTCAGTGTCGCCTTTGTAGGTATGCCCCGCTGGTCCCAACCTCGACGCTTATAATATGTCTGCAGCATACTCTCGTACTTCTTTCTGTCTAGCGTTGAGCCTTTAAATGGACCTTTGGTTGTTGGCTCCTTAAACCACCGTGCAGGCGGAACATCCATCTCGCTTGTCCACTCACTGCCATATTCGCGAATCCAAAAGGCGCGAATTAGGTTGAATATCCGGTCTCCAATCAGGTTAAGGATTGCCCAGTTCATCTCTACGCCTGTGGCGGCTTGCAGAAACCTCGGGTACCAGTCAAGCTCGAACCCGACTTCGACCCAAGGAAGCCTGCAAACAGTTAGAGACTCAAATACGCCTGCACGAATCCGCTGCAACTCTATGACCTTATCCACCTTTTCTATTCCGTAGCTTTCGCGGCCTGTCTTGGTTTCCCACGAGATGACCCACGCGTCTTTATGATGGGCGCCTATTGAGCTTGTTGCGTAGGCCAGCGCCATGCCGGGCGTGGTGTGGCAGTCGTACGCGGATATTTCCAAGCCTTTCACGTGCATTGCCCAGTTTGCTGAGCCTCTCCCAATTTTCTCGGCTATCGAGCGGACTCCTTCTGCAAGCATGTTGCCGAGGAAACCGCGTCTGTAAGCGATGTCATTTATAAGGGCTTTAGTTTGCTTAAATTTTCCCCACGGAATCTTTTGTTCAATCAGCCCTTTCTCGGAAGCTTCCATGGCGAAACCCAGAACGTTGCCAAGCGAAATCGTGTCTAACCCAAGCTCGTCAGCAACACGGTTGAGAGCCGCGACCTGTTTCAGATTACCTATCCCGATGTTGGAGCCGAGCATCGTCACATTTTCATAATCAAGCTCCGACTCTTTTCTATCAGAGTCTTTCACAACATTTCCGCAAGTCATGTTGCACTGAGGGCAACCGCGGTTTGAAACTTTCAGTTTTTCCATGGCAAAACCGCCGATCTTGTCCGCCTTGTCAAACACGCCTTCCCGGTAATTGTAAGTAGGCAAGACGCTGTTTTCTTGGCTCCACTCAATCGTCATCATCGTGCCCTGCCTCTTCCAGAAAGCGTAAGAAGGTTTTGTCAAAACTTCCCTGTAAGCCTCTGCACCAAGCTCTTTCATCTCCTTCGGGTAAGCCGCAGACAACTCTCCAGACCCTGTAACTACAACGGCCTTCAAATTCTTCGAACCCATCACCGCTCCCATTCCCGGTCTGCCGCCTGCCCGGCCTTCTTGGCAAACAAGGTTGGCATAGGTCACAAAGTTTTCGCCAGCCGGCCCGATAAGCAGTGTGCCTGCTGTTTTTCCGTACATCTCTCTCAGCTTTTTTTCAGCATCAAAGGTGGTAAGACCCCACAATTCTTTTCCATCGAGAAAGTCAACAATCTTGTCCTGAATAAGCAGCACAGTAGGCTTCTCAGCTTTACCTTCAACAATTATGGCGTCGTAACCCGCTTTGCGCATCTGAACAGCCGCCATAGAGCCGATGTTTCCGTCGCCATAGCCTCCAGTCAACGGGCTTTTTGCAGCCACAACAAGCTTACCGCTACTTGGCAAAGCCCACCCCGTTAAAGGGCCAGCAGCAAAAATCAGCTTGTTATCCGGCGAAAGTGCGTCAGTTTTGGGTTTAAGCTCGTCCCAGAGTATTTTGGCTGCAAACCCTCGGCCGCCCAGAAAACGTTTCGCCATAGCTTCATCATACTTCTCGCCTACGGCCTTGCTTTTGCTTAAATTAACTCGCAGAAGCTTGCCTGTCCAACCAAACATGTTTTTAACCTCTTTTGGTGAGTTAGTATCTGCTTGAAGGGTAAATAAAACTTAACGTGCGCGTTCGGCTAAATTACGAGTTTTTCGGGTTCTATGTTTCGGTTTTTCAAGCCTAAATCGCTTACCTTGAATTTTCTGTCGCCATAAAGCACAGCGTAGTCGTCACCGTTGTAAGCTGCAGCTGCAATTCGTCCGATAGCGTCTGCCTTCAATATTCCACTGCCGCTTGCTCCTCCTACAACCATCAACCCATTTTCCTCGAAAACAAGAGGCTGCCCGTCTAACGTGTTAATCTCGTACAAGCCGGCGAAAGCTGAAAAAGGTTGGCAATTCACAAACTGTGGGAAATATTTCACAAAGACCTGATACAAGCCGAAACTGTAATAGTTTTCCTCAGGTTCAGGATTATCCTCAATTTTGAAAGCCCGCGGGAACTCGTCTGCATAAGCCAACCAAAAAGCATCTTCCTCTGGCGCGGGTCGAATGTACGCGGACGGTTTGGGGAGAATAGTGAATGGCAAGCATCCTACTTGCGTAAACTCTTTTGTGAAAAGTAGCTTTCGAAGAGCTTCGGTGTTGGCTTTCACCGAGAAAACCTGCCTCTTTTTTGCTTTTATGAAACACTCAATTCCAACGGGATCTAGAAGCTGGGAAGCCCATGCGCCTGTAGCCACTATAGTTGTTTTCGCTTTTATGAGGCCCTTGTTGGTTTTTGCTCCGTTGACTACAGCTTCTTGCCAGAAGAACGGTTCGCCGGGCATTCCGAGCGGCTGACGTGGTTCCACGTTTAATTCCTTTGCTTCTGTGTTATACTGGATTTTTCCGCCTTGTTTGAGGAAACTTGTCTCGTAGAATTTTACGAGCGAGTCAACGTCAATCAAGCCTGCCTTCGGTATTAATATGCCCTTGTAAACATTTCCCAAACCCATTACTTGTGCTTCTGCGTCATCTGCGAAGTTTGTGCGCATATCAAGCTTCTTGGCTAACTCGTCTTCGTCGTACTCTACGTATTTGAAGCCTTTATCAGACAGGTCTTTCAAAACTGGAAGCATCTTCACGTATCCTTCTTTGTCAAAAAACCAAAGATACCCCGCCCATCTTAGCTTTAAATCAACACCTAAAACATCTTGCACGTAACGGTAAAACTCTACCGAAGAATCTGCCAAAGCAAAGTTTGTTCGAGAAGCGAATAAGCAGCGGAACGCTGCCGCGCTTTTAGCTGTGCTACCTTGACCTGCTGCGCCCAGTTTGTCGATGACTAGAATGTTAAGTTCAGGGTTTCTGTTTTTCAAGTGGTAAGCCGTAGATAAGCCTATAATGCCGGCGCCTATGACGAGAACGTCACATTCTGCCATGCTTTTTCACCGACTTTAGAGACAACGAGATTTTTGTAGAGATTTAAACTTAGTCCTTAGTTTGGAAAGAATTGACGTTGTAAGAGAACGCTTATTTACTTCTGGAAAATATGAATAACACCATCCACTTGAAATCGGGGATGAAGCATTTGCGAATAATAAAAGAGACAAAAGCCATTTCAATCATCTTTCTAATTTTGCTATTATCCTTATCTGCAATTGTTGGTGGGCTTATAACTTACATGTGGGTTATGTCGGCTTACTACAACATGCCTGAAAACACGACCATGCTCATAGTAGAAGACATCAGCTACACCGTGTTCAACTTTACGCATTTTAACGTTACAATTTTGAACCCCTCAAACTCGGTTTTGGACGCCAACATAACCTCAATAAAAATACACATTGAGGACAAGAATGAAACATTATCATGTTCAACAACCGAACCCGCACTGCCTTTCAACCTTACAAGGGGAACTCGACAGAGTTTTAAGTGCTTACAAAACTGGAGCAACTATTCAGGCTCAACCGTGCGCATCGAGCCAGTGGCTTTAGAAGCCTCCACGAAGAGCTATCCTTATGTTACGCCACGCGCGAGGATGGAAATAAGAGCAAGGTTTGACGAGACCGACACCGTGAAATTCTTTAACCTTAGCATCAACACTTTTGGCTCAGATTACGGTCTAAACATTTCAAAAATCAACCTGTTTGGAGAAAGCTTGAACGAGAAGCTTTCGCCCCCACTTGCTGAAGCTGGCTCGTTTGGCCCTACCGAAATAAAGTTCTTCTGGGTTGAACGGAACTGGGAAAACCTTAGAGGACAAAACGTAACATTGACCCTCGAAACAGTTGAGGGATACAAGACTTCTTACACCACAGACAAGCTTCCTGGAGCAATTATGGAAGTTTCTAAGATAAGCTTTGACTATGCAGACACCTCTTACATTAACGTGACCGTGTCCAACGCTGAGGATGCCACGGCAAGCGCGGTGCTTAACGCCTTGAATTTAACACTTTCAGATAACACTACAATTCCGCTGGTGACGTTTCCACCCTTGAACGTTACACAAGTTCCAGTTGCGCCCAACAGCTCAATAACTCTAAGATGTTTATGGAACTGGAACGACCACCGCAATGAAACAATAACTGTTACTGCTTTAACCAAACAAGAGTTTTCGGTTGCCAACAAAACGGTCACCACGCCACCGTCAACGGTCTGGGAAATAACTGAAGCAAAATTTGACTTAGATGACGTTATGCATTTCACGGTAAACGTGACTAATACTCCATGTTCACTTGGCGATGTAAATATAACGAGAATCTTGCTGAACAATCAGAACACGACAATGGATCCGCCTTTTGCCGTCATAGCCAACGGCACACACGCCACACTGACATGCGGCTTCAACTGGACCAGCCTTAGAGGGCAGACAGCAAACATAACAGTGTTCTCTGCTGACGGAAAGACGGCTACGCTGATTGTTATGTTGCCTTCTGTCGGGTTGAAAGTGGTTGGAGACAGCTTCGTTTTCGGAGACCTACCCATAGAAAATTCAAGCATAACCGTGCCATACATAAACGTTACAATTTCGAATTCTGCCAACTCTTTGTACAACGTAACCCTCAACAAAATAACGGTGGAAGCCGCAAACAAGACCTACGTGCTTGATAACGCCTTGATGCATCCTACTTTGTCTCCTGACGGGTACAACCTCACCATAGGCGAAAGCCTAACAATAATCTGCCTCTCGGACTACACTGCCTATCTATTTCCGCCGTCAATAAAAGTGACCGTGTACACTTCCGAAGGCTTCCAAACATCAAAAACCTTCACTGCGAACCCATAATCTTTATTTCCCCTATGACGCCTTACGCAAGTTCCAAGCAGAGGACTTGCTTTGACAAGCATTAAAGTTACTGAAAGAGTAAGCACCATTGAATACGCGATCCGCGACATACTGGTTTACGCAAAACAGTATGCTAAAGCTGGAAAGAAAATATATTACCTCAACATCGGAGATCCCGTAGCCTTCGACTTTGCCACGCCGCCCCATATTCGCCAAGCCTTAACAAAAGCTGTTGAAGAAGGAGCAAACTACTACTCCGCCTCTGAAGGGTTGCCTGAACTTAGACAGGCCGTGGCAGAGAAAGAAAAGAGAGTAAACAACGTGGACATAACCGCCGACGACGTTATCGTCACAGAAGGAATCTCCGAAGGCATACAAATGATAATGGCCGCGCTTATCGACGCAGGCGACGAAATCCTGCTACCCGGCCCAACATATCCGCCGTACATTTCTTACGCAAAGTTTTTCGGCGGGAAACCAGTCACATACGAGACCGTGGAAGAAAACGGCTGGCAACCCAACATAGAGGACCTAAGAAGCAAAATCTCGGAAAGAACTCGCGGAATCGTCATAATCAACCCAAACAACCCCTGCGGCGCACTTTACGAGGAAAAAGTCGTTAAAGAAATTGTGAACATAGCAGGCGAACACGACCTGCCAATATTATCTGACGAAATCTACGACCAAATAGTTTTCGAAAAGAAACTTGCAAGCACCGCGCGCCTAGCAAAAGACGTGCCTGTAATCGGGTTAAACGGGTTTTCCAAAGCATATCTGATGACGGGCTGGAGGCTTGGCTACCTCTACTTTCACAGCAGAGACAACGCCTTAAACGAGGTGAAGCAAGGCGTCGAAAAAGAGGCGAGAATACGCCTTTGCGCAAACACGCCAGTGCAAAAAGCGGGCGTAGCAGCATTAAACGGCCCGCAAGACCATATAAGAGAAACTGTCAGGAAGCTTAGAGAGAGAAGAGATTATTCTTGGAAAAGGCTGAACGAAATAAGCGAAATAAGCTGTTCAAAACCTGAAGCCGCCTTCTACGTCTTCCCCAAAATTCACGCGGTCGGTTCCAGATGGAAGTCAGACCTAGAGTTTGCGCTTGAACTGCTGAAGGAAACAGGCGTCCTCTTAGTTCACGGTTCAGGTTTCGACCCGGTTTATGGAGCGGGACACGTGCGAGGAGTCATTCTTCCACCCATAGAAACTTTGGAGCAAGCTTTCAACGAAGTTGAGCGGTTTATGGAAAAGAAAAAGTGACAAAGGGCAACTTACTTGTAAATGGGCACTCCTTGACTTGGGTCCATTACGTGCTTAGCAAATTCTTCCATGAGCTTCTTCGTTATTGGTCCTGGCTTTCCGTTGTTTATGGTTCTCTTGTTTATTTCTCTTACAGGCACTATTTCGGCAGCCGTTCCCGTGAAGAAAACCTCGTCAGCGTTAAACAGCTCATAGGGCGTTATGTTTTTCTCGATGACCTCGTAGCCAAGTTTCTGAGCCAGCTTTATTGTTTCTTCAGCGGTTATTCCGGGCAACGCCCCGGTGTAGCTGGGTGGAGTGTAAAGCTTCCCTTTTTTGATGATAAAGATGTTTTCGGCTACACCTTCGCAGACAAACCCGTTTTTGTCAAGGCATATGGCTTCATCTACGCCTGCGATGTTTGCTTCGATTTTTGCTAGGATGCTGTTGAGGTAGTTCAAGGATTTTATTTCATGTGACGTGGCGTCGACCGGGTCTCTTTTGACCCATGAGAGCATGGCGGTTACGCCGTTTTCTTTGGCGCCGCTTTTGTGTAAGGCAATCGTATCGGTTATCACTATGATGGTTGGTTTAGGGCATTTTTTCGGGTTAAGCCCAAGGTCGCCTACGCCGCGGGTTACCACCAGCCTTATGTAAGCGTCTCTGAGATTGTTTTTTCGCAGTGTGTCAAGAACTACCTGCGTCATTTGTTCTTTTGTTACAGGAATTTCAAGCATAATCATGTGCGCTGAGCGGTAAAGTCTTTCAATGTGTTCCTTTAGTTTGAAAACATAGCCGTTGTAGGCGCGTATTCCCTCGAAGACGCCGTCGCCGTAAAGGAGCCCGTGGTCAAAAACTGAAATTTTAGCTTGTGATTTTGGATAAAAGCTACCATCAATATACACTAACAGTTCCTTTTCCAACCTTTGCCCCCCATATTAAAGAAGGTAGCTTATGAAGTTAAGCTTTGATATAGTTTTTGCAAGAACACGTCTGTTTTATCATCTTTAACCATAGAATTGCGGTCTTTTCGAGAGCTGCCGAGGCAACGGCAACGGCTTGAAAGGTTTGCCCCTCAAAAGTTTCTGCATCTCGTCCAAAAGTTCTTCCAGCCGCATCTTCCGCATTTCCTTAGCTCTCCTATCGCGCACTTGGAGAACTCCTGATTCTATCTCTTTTTGTCCAACCACGAGCACGTAGGGAACCCACTCCATCTCGGCTTCTCTGACCCGCTTCTGCAAAGTCATTGGACGATCGTCTACGTCCACTCGGACGCATCGGTGCTCGATTTCATTGGCTAGCTCTTCTGCCTTCTCAACGAACTTGTCTGAGATTGGGATTAACCGTATCTGCGTCGGCGAAAGCCACAGTGGAAGCATGGGCGCTTTTCCCTTTTGCTGCTCGCTGTAGGCTTTTTCCAACAGCGCGTAAACATCTCTTTCTATGGCGCCACTTGGTGAACAGTGAAGAATAAGCGGGTGCTGTCTTTCTCCTTTCTCGTCCACGTATGTTATGCCGTATCTTTTGGCGTTTTCTACGTCAATTTGGTCTGTTGAAAGCGCGGCAGCCTTGTTCTGGTTGTCAACATAGTTAAAGTCCCATTTAAGCCTAAAATAGAAGAAACGTTCTTTCCACATTTCAACGAGGACAGGCTTGCCGAAAGTCTTTGCAAGAAGAGAAACAAAGTCCTTATTTTCTTCATAGAAGTCCTTTGTGAACCTTATTGCGGCTTCATAATCGTCTTTCGATAAGCCTATTTCCTCCAGAATCTGAATAGACAGTTTAAACCTTGTAATGAATTCTTTCTTTGCCTGTTCCAAGTCTGCGCAGAAAGCGTGACAGTCAGGCATGCTGAAGGCGCGGAGCCTACGCAGTCCAACTACTTCGCCACTTTTTTCACGTCTAAAACTGTAACGCGTTAGCTCGTAGACTTTCAGGGGCATGTGTTTGTACGAGAACTGGGCATCGTGAACCATCAGGAACTGCCCGAAACACGCGGCAAACCGCAAAAACAGCTCTTTGTCCTCTGACTTCAGCAAGTACTGCCTTGCCGGAAAGCGGTTTAGATAATCAGCCAAGCTGGGATGCTGGAAATCGTACATTATCGGAGTTTCCACTTCCATTGCGCCGTATTCAATCATTTTCGCGGTGACAAACTGTTCAAGCAACGACTTGATTAGTCGTCCCTTTGGATACCATCGAATGTTGCCTGGGTCGCTGCCCATCTCGTAGTCGGCTATTTCCAGCTTCTTCATTAGGGGCACATGTGGAGGCATTTGCTGGCTGGCTCTAACCTTGGATATTTCATATTTTGCGAACTTTTCAAGGTTCTCATGGTTTCCAAAGTTGAAGTCTTCCACTGGCGTCATTTCGCCGTTTGGCAAGAGAATGTACCAGAAGGATTCCAGTTTTTCTTCGGCTTTCGCGGCTTCGGAAACTTTTTCTTCCTTCTTTTCTTTTTCTTTGGCCGGCAGATAAACGCGGGACTGTTCTGCAAGAGGATGGCCTTTGATTGATATTGTGAACTGTTTGTTCCATCCGAAGGGCGCTCTGAAAGTTTCTATTTTTTTGTCCTTTGCAGCGGCTTCCATCGCTTTAATTACCTTAAGGGCTTCTGTTGGCTTTGCCAAGTTGCTGCTTAGGTGCGCATAGGGGTATATCAGAATGCGGTTTGCTTTCAGTTTTTGCAGAAAGGCTTGTACCTCGTTTATCGCCGTTTGCGCGGTGATCTTGTTGTCGCCGTCTTCGACCGCCGTGAACAAAACCACTATTTCTTCCAGTCGAACAGGCTTTTTCTCGGCTTCTTCAGCCATCGCTATTTCTTTCTGCACGGGCTGATACTCGATAAAGTTTGAGTGCAACTGAAGTATACGCATCTGGCAATCACGCGCCTACCCTTTGTAACGCATCTTCTCAAGCTGCTTGTCTTTTTTCGTTTTTTTCTTATACTCTTTGTAGTGCTCTTTACAAAGGTAAGCCCGCTTCTCGCTACCTACCTTCAAACCCGCAAGCTTGACTTTCTCGGATGAAAGCGAACGTACAGCCGCGTTTTCGCAGCCTGACACGCTGCATTTTACTCCTTTATCAATGCGCCCCAACTTTTCGTCTCCTAAACGTTTCAAGCTTCTATGAGATGTGATGTGCGTCTTGCCTTATTTCTTTTTCATAAAGTTCACGTGCTCTCTGATAAATCTGTGCCTTGTCAGCAAGAGATGTTGGGCCCACTCCTTCAACAGCAAAAGAAGCCGCGGCAGAGCCTACGCATGCGCATCTGAAAATGTTTGCGCCATTAACGTATTCGGACAGAAAGCCTCCTATAAAAGCGTCTCCGGCGCCTGTGGGATCCACGGTTTTTGTAGGCTCGCAAGCAGGGACATTGTAAACCGTGTCTTCTGCTGAAACAACCGCGCCTTTTCTTCCTAAAGTTACAATAACTACATCCACTCCGTAGTCGTGAACCGCCTTTATTGCTTTGTTAAGCTCGGAACCGCCTGTTAAAGCTTCAATTTCCAGCTGGGATGACTTATAGATGTCAACGAGCTCAAGTAGACGCACATTTGTTAGTTTGCCAAGCGAAACGTTCCCTTCCTTATCAAAATCCCGCAACAAACCTTGCGGGTCAAGAGAAACCGTTTCGGTGCATTTTCTCATGTGGTCTATGACTTCGTAGGTGACTTCTCCAGCTATCGGCGCGAGGTGGACGGCTCCAGCCTTTAAACTGTTAGCTAGGTCTTCAAGTGTTATGGGCGGGGCTTTAGCAGTTAATTGCAGCGTCCGCTCCGTCAGGTCGTTGTTGTATTTTAGTGTAAAACGTGTCGTTTGAGCTTCGCCGAGTCTAGACAACGCTGACAAGTCTATCCTTTCCTGCGCGAGCCACCACCGGTAAGCCTCGGGAAAATCTGCGCCCACTTTAGAAACAATGGCGACCGTCGATTCTAAGCGTCTGGCGGTTAAGGAAACGTAAGCAGCAGAGCCGCCTAAAACGACGCAAGGCGACGTGCGTTCGGGAAGGAAAATGGAGTCGATGCATAAGTGTCCTACTGCGGCAATGTCAAACACTGGTAATCCGCCTTTAACCAGCATATTGTTGCAAGGTTAACTTAAATGCAACGGCAACAATTATTTACATTCCTAAGACGGCCAAGGCGAGCCGCTTATGACTGAAGCAGCAAGATTGCCTTCGCAAGGTCGCCTTCGCTTTCCTCCAGCGCCTTTCTTGCTTCATCCAAGCTTTTCCCCGTCTGATCTGCAACAAGCCGAACATCTTCTTCCGCTATCGCCACGCCTGTTTTCCGTTCAGGTGCTCTCTCGCTAACTTCACCGCCGACAATCTGATACATTTTTTGCCCTTGAACCTCAAGTATGGACACGTCGGGTTCCTTAATGACAATGTCCTTGCTGGAAGTTTTGATGACGACTTCTTGGACGCCTTCAACTTGGTTCATGTTTAGGCCCATGCGCTGCATCATGCGTTTTGCTTCTCTCGGGTTTAGGCGACCACGCAAAACAACCACCCTTTTGCTAACACTCTATTTGTTTTGAACATTCAAATATTTAACCCTCTTCCGTTGTTCCTCGCCTAACTTTAACAGCCACGCCACGTTTAAAAGCACGCATTTCATCAGAAGACAAAACCGCTCTACCAACCGCCAAGACCTCACCGCCTTCGTCGACAACAATCACCTCTTCTCTTGCCCGAATCTCACCACCGCATTCTACTACGTGCACAGCAAAAACGTCTCCACCCTCAGCTATGAATTTAGCCACGTCACTCCGCACTTTAACAAGACACTTGACGGGTCTAACTTTTTTGACTATTTGTTTTGCGCCTTCTATGCTCAGAGAAAACAAGCCGTCCGTAGGCCGCATAGTCGCAAGCCTCTTTCCCTCAAGGTAAACGTGTCGAATTCGGCCGGTATTAACTGAATAAGTGATTTGCACGTTTTTGGGGAACAGTTTAACTCCAGTCCCTTTGCCGAACTGGTAGTCGGCTATGCTTCTAATTCGTGCAAGATCGCCTGTCAAGTTGCTGCACCAGTAATTCCAGTCTAATGATTCGACAAGTATAAACACAACCAGCATAAATAAACAATCTAGGTGCGTGCCGAAGATTGCGATGTGAAGTGTGCGGGCACAAGATTTACGGAAAACCACTGAAAGTAATGATTGAAGGGGCCAAACTGACCGTGTGCACCGACTGCTCCAAGCATGGGACAACTGTTTGGGAAGAACCCGACAAACCAAAGGTAGCAACAAAACTGAAAGGCCCAAAAGCGCCTCTGACTGTGAAAGTTAAGAAGCCACTAGAAGCCGCTCCTGCAGACGCCACGGTTGAACTTGTGGAAGATTATGACGTGAGAATTAGGCAGGCAAGAGAGAATCTTAAACTTTCTCATGAAGATTTAGGTAAGAAATTGAATGAGAAGGTTTCTCTGCTACGAAAGATTGAGACAAAGAAAATGGCGCCCGACAACCTCTTGGCAACTAAACTAGAGCGTATACTGAAAATCAAGCTTATGGTCACAGCACCCGAAGAAAAAGTCAAGATTCCACCTAAAATGGTGAAAACTCCCCGCGAGCTAACTTTGGGCGATTTAATTCAGCTTAACAAGAAATGCGACAATAAGGAGGACGCGAGTGAACGCAAGCAATCATAGTTCAACGCCGAAAAAACTTTGAAAAATCAACCTTGGACGAGCTGAGGCGCCTTGCAGAATCTGCAGGGTACACCGTAGTCGGCGAAATGGAGCAGGTTAGAAAAGCTGACCCGCGATACCAGATAGGCATAGGAAAAGTGGAAGAACTCGCAAAGCTTGTCAAAGAGAAAAACGCTCAAAAAGTCATTTTCGACAACCTTTTGAAGCCAGTTCAATCATACAACCTAGCAAAGGCAACACACGTCGAAGTCATAGACCGCTTTCAACTAATTCTTGAAATCTTTACAAAACGCGCCACAACAACCGAGGCCCAACTGCAGATCCGCCTTGCAAAACTTAGGCGGGATTTGGCTCGTGCAAAAGAAATGGTCCGACTGGCCAAGAAGGGAGAACAGCCCGGTTTCATGGGGCTCGGAGCCTACGAAGTGGATGTTTACTACGAGAGCGTAAAAAGAGAGATCCACGGCATACAAAGGAAACTGAAAAGGTTCCGCGGCAAACGATTGCTACACCGCCAGAGAAGAGCAGAACTTGGGTTTTCTTCCATTTCGCTTGCAGGATACACCCATGCGGGCAAAAGCTCCTTGTTTAACGTCCTAACCGAGTCAGAAGTCCCCGTTAGCACTTCGCTCTTCACAACCATATCAACGACAACAAGGCTTATTGAAATCTCGAAAAAAAAGTTCCTATTAACCGACACGGTAGGCTTTATAGACCGCTTGCCACTTGCCCTAATAGAAGCGTTTCACTCAACCCTCGAGGAAACAATTTACTCAGACCTAATACTGCTTGTGGTGGATGTCAGCGAGCCACTTGCCGTAATAGAAAAAAAGCTTTCTGTTTGTCTCGAAACAATAGAGCGCCTTGACGCTTCAGGAGTGCCCCTAATAACAGTATTAAACAAAATTGACCTTATACCCTCAAAAGACGAACTGGAAAAGAAGCTTAATCGCTTAAGGGAAGTCACGCTAAACCCCATACCAATCTCAGCACTGCATAGAACAAACATCGACCTTCTCAAGCAGGAAATACTGAAAATCTTTAAAACCTACGTTCAAGCCTCGTTCACCATCCCAATGACCGAAAGGACAATGCCCTTCATTTCTTCAGTTTTCAAAAACGCTGAAGTCAAAAAAGCGGAATACACAGGAAACCAAGCACACATAGTTTTTGAAGCAGATCCCTCATTCGCTGAAAAAGTGAGAAACCAAGTAAACAAGTTAAACGGGAAATTTGAAAGAATTTAGGAGGTGGCCTAGATTTGGTTGAAGTGGTTGTTTTAAGGTGGGGGCACCGGCCGTTAAGAGATGCACGGCTCACAACGCACGTAGCGTTGGCGGCGCGTGCTCTAGGAGCAGAAGGCCTAATACTTGCTGATACGGAAGATAAGAAAATAAAAGAAACAATAGAAAAGATAACGAAGACATGGGGCGGTAGCTTCTTTTTCGAAATGGGGACTCCGTGGAAAAAGGCGGTAAAACATTGGAAGAACAACGGCGGAATAGTTGTGCATTTGACAGCTTACGGCGAAAACATCGAAACAAGCGATGTGCTTGACAGAATCAGAAGCGCGGGAAGGAACGTTCTGGTTATTGTGGGTAGCCAAAAAACCCCGAAAGAGTTTTTTTCTGAAGAAATATCTGATTTTAACGTGGCAATCGGAAATCAGCCTCACTCGGAATGTGCAAGCCTAGCCGTTTTTTTGGATCGCTTCTTTGAGGGAAAAGCTTTGGCGAAAGACTTCGAGAATGCCGAGAAAAGGATAGTTCCGCAGAAGAGAGGCAAGAAAGTGGAGACAAAGGTTGGTTCTGATTCGGGAATGAAATAAAGAGATTTAAATCATAGTTTAGAAATATATATTATTGAGAACAGTGCAAACTAGTAAGACTAAAAGGATGATTATGATATCCAACGTTGATGATGCTACTCTGATTAAGGTTGCACAAGCACTTGGAGAAGAAGATGCAGTTAAACTAATCGACATTCTCAAGGATACCGAGGAGATTACAGACGAGGAGATAGCGAACAAGACTTCTATCAAGCTGAATTCGATTCGGAAAATTCTCTACAAGCTTTATGATCACTCTCTTGTAAGCCTCAGAAGGACCCGCGACCCGAAAACTGGATGGTTCATATTCCACTGGAAACTTCAGCCCGACCAGCTTGAAGGCTTCATCCTCAGCCAGAAACGCCAAGTGCTTGACAAGCTTGACGTGCGCTTGGCATACGAGAAAAATCATGATTTCTACTATTG
>JAWAPV010000007.1:5186-17196 GCA_038894255.1 Bathyarchaeia archaeon | reverse complement strand
AAATGCGCCCGCCTTGAAATTGTTTTGGATCTAGAAGAACAAAGCCTTTTTAGACATTTTGTTGTATTTGCAATTTTCAAACCAATTGCGTAAATTCACATAACGTTTTTCTATCTTACGACACTGGTGCACATAACCCAGTTTCCATACAAAATTACCTCATAGCTTTTTTTCGTAGATGATGTTTATGGATTTTGGCTTGGCGAATCCTTGCTTGATAAAGGCTTTTACAATTTGTTTCTGGTTTGGTATCAAACCTAGTATCCTTTTGATGCCGTTTTGGTGGCAATAAGTTTTAAGGAATCCAACAATATCTAGCATAGTGCTGTGGGCTCCATCTGCATAGCATGTTTGGATAAGATTTTCGTTCCATTCTCTCTTTGGCGCATCGCTGATCAGCACTACTCCGTCCACTTTGCCTTTTTTGTCACAGTGCATTAGCACATTTTGTTGTTCCACGAAATTTTCAAGATCTTGCTTGTCAAGTGAAAAATAGTGGAACATCACCGTGTAAAGTCCTGCGGCTTTACGGTAGGTTTCTGACGTGCTCAAATAGTTCCATATTGCTTCTATTTCGTCTTGCATTGCCCACCTTGTGTTGCTGTTTTTTTCTACTGTAACATTTTCAAGTTCCGTTTCAGCAAAAGTGGCTATCGGCTGAAAACCCAGTTTGGGCAGGAGTGATTGAGCTGTCAAGTTGAAAGATTCCGTCATAAGTCTTGCAACTTTCACGCCCCTACGCTTGGCGTATTCTAGGCATTTCTCTGTTATTGCTGAGGCGATGCCTTGGCGTCTCCACTTTGGGTCGGTTCGAGCTCCGCTCAGCCAAGCTTCAGACGGTTTGTCTATACTTATGTGAGAAATTCCAACGGGTACGCCTTCGATTGTGGCGACGAACACACGGCCGTTCTTTTCTTTTAGCCATTTGTCCCAAACATGCTCTATGTAATCGCCCCAATCCCAAGTTTTCTCGCAAAACTTGAAAACCGTCTTTCCATCTGTCTTTCTAGCTTGCCGCACGTGGATATTCAGTTTTTTGTTTGACATGGCTTTATGTGACAAACAAGTGAGAGGTTAATAACATTTTGCACGCCTAACCGTGCTAGCCTCCTCCGACAGGCGGAACTATGGCGAGCACATCTCCATCAGAAAGTTTGGCGTTTAAGCCTTCGTTTGCTGCCAAGTTTCTTCCATTAATGAAAAACTGTAAAAAACTTTTAACTTCTCCTGTTTCTTCGTCAAAAACGTAGTTGTCAAAGGCTTTTCCATAGCGTTTTGAAAGTTTCTGTAAAACCTTTCTAATTGTTACTGCTTCGCTAGCATTAAACGTGAGTGTTTCCTCTTTCTTGTTTGTTATTTCTCTTAAGTATGTGAAGAATCGCACAGAAACTTTCATGTAGTCACCAATCACAAAGAGGTCTAGGCTAAAATTTAAACTGTTACGCTTTTGCTTAACGTAAACAGAAAATATTGAGCTAAAAGTTTATATTTTTGGGCATTTCTGCTTATTCCAACTGGATAATATTTTGACTTTGAAAGGAGGAATACGAATGGCATACTTAACAACAACCGCTTCGGGACAACCAGTGCTTATCTTGAAAGAAGGGACATCACGAAGCAGAGGAAAAGAAGCTCAGAGAAACAACATAATGGCCGCACGTGTCATCGGCGAAGTACTGAAGAGCACGCTTGGACCCAGAGGCATGGACAAGATGCTTATCGACAGCCTCGGCGACATAACCATAACCAACGACGGCGCAGCCATACTTGACGAGATAGAGGTTGAACACCCTGCAGCGAAGATGATGGTGGAAATAGCCAAAACCCAGGATAACATGGTTGGCGACGGCACGACAACCGCCGTAGTTTTGACCGGCGAACTTCTGAAGAGGTCCGAAGAGCTTCTGGATCAGAACATTCACCCCACAATACTGGTAAGTGGCTATCGCAAAGCGGCCCAAAAAGCAATAGAAGTCATAAACAAAAACGCCTTGCCGGTGGAAATTACTGATCGTTCTACGCTAAAGAAAGTGGCTTTAACTTCTATGGGAAGCAAAGCCGTCGGAGGAGCAAAAGATCACCTAGCAGACATTGCAATTGAGGCAGTGCTGCAAATTGCTGAAAAGCGGGGAGAAAAAACGATAGCTGACATAGACAACATTCAGCTTGTGAAGAAAACCGGGAAAAGCTTACTTGAATCGCAGCTTGTCAAGGGGGTCATAATCGACAAAGAAGTCGTTCATGTGGCAATGCCGAAAAGTGTTGAAAAAGCCAAAATCGCGCTGCTGGACTGCCCGCTTGAAATAGAAAAAACAGAAATAAGCGCCGAGATCCGAATTCGCGACCCTGTGCAGATGAAAGCTTTTCTTGACCAAGAAAACAAGATGCTGCAAGACATGGTTGAAAAAATCAAGAAGGCGGGAGCAAACGTGGTTTTCTGCCAGAAGGGCATAGACGACATGGCACAGCATTTCTTGGCAAAAGAAGGAATTATGGCGGCAAGAAGAGTTAAAGAGTCTGACATGGAAAAACTTGCAAGGGCCACAGGCGGCAGAATAGTCACCGACCTCGCAGACTTGAAAGCGGACGATTTGGGCGTTGCCGGCATAGTTGAAGAACGCAAAGTCGGCGAAGACAAAATGATTTTCGTCGAGAAATGCAAAGATCCCCGTTCCGTGGCGATACTCATTCGAGCTGGGCTCGAGAGGATGGTTGACGAAGCAGAAAGAGCAATAACTGACGCTTTGTCCGTGGTTTCCGACGTGATAGAAAACAATAAAATAGTAGTCGGAGGAGGAGCCATAGAAGTAGAAATCGCCAAAGAACTCCGCAACTTTGCCACAAAAGTCGGCGGAAGAGAACAGATGGCTGTAGAAGCCTTTGCTGATTCAGTGGAGATCATACCCAAGACTCTAGCGGAAAACGCCGGTCTCGAAGCTATTGACGTAATTGTAGACTTGAGAGCCGCGCACGAAAAGGCGGACGGCGGGCAATACCGAGGAATAAACGTGCTAACAGGAAAGATAGAGAACATGAAAGACAAAGGCGTGCTGGAACCCCTTGTCGTCAAAGAACAAGCAATAAAGTCGGCTGCAGAATCAGCTTCAATGATACTACGCATAGACGACATCATAGCTGCCACAAAACCGAAAGAAGAAACAAAAGGACCCCCAGCGGGCGAAGGAGAAGGCGAAGACTAAACTCTCAAATCTTTTTTACAAATCCACAATCTATCTTTTTATCCATCAAGATTTAAATTCTGTAAATCCATTCTTCATTAGCGGCTCCGGTAGTATAGTCCGGTCAAGTATAGTGGCCTCTCGACGCCTAAGCAAAAACGGAAGAAAGCCACGGACCCGGGTTCGAATCCCGGCCGGAGCACCATGCTTTCTGGAAGGGATGGTCTGGCTTATTTTTTGTGGCAACACAGGATCCCATATACGATTTGTTGGTGCAAAGCAAAACATTTGCTTTTTTCCAAGAAAAATAAAAAAATTAAAGCACAATGGTATCAAGTAATGTTTGATGTTTCTTGTTTGACTGGAATAAACACTGGGAAAAACGCGTGAAAACGAAGAGGCGCGAATTTTTGCTCTTAAAATGGCCGATATGCTATGCAATTTTATGCGCGATAAGAACATAAGGTTAGTTGCTGATTACGGTTGCAGGCCAGCTACGTTGCTGTTCACTTTAGCTAGGCGCTTTCCTCAAACTGAATTCTATGGCTTTGACATAGCCAAATCAATAATCAGTAAGAACACAAAAAAAGCGTTGCATTCTAACCTACAAAATCTGCACTTTGAGCAAGGCAGTCTGCCTTTCCCTTGTGCGAAAAGAGCTTATGATTTAATCGTATGTTTTGCTACATTGCATTACGTAGAGAAAATTGAATGTGCAATTAAAAACCTCTTCAAGTTGATTAATCCTGAAGGGTATTTGATTTTTAATTATCCAAACATTTTTACGCGGTTAGCCTATCAGAAAACCATTAAACCTCAAGATGAACAGATGAAAAATCGGTTTGCACTGGTTCTTGCAGGAAAAAATCTGCTAACGCTTAAGAAAATAAAAAATATACTTGGCGTTAAGCCAAAAAGGTTCTATTCATCGAACAGAGCAAACGTTTATGTTGTTGTCCACAAAAGCATGTTTCTACATCTGTAAATTCCAACGTATGCTGTTACACAAAACTCAAATATGTGTTGTCTTAACGGATATTCTTCAACATTTGGGTGATGAGCAAGGTTGAAACAGGATTTACTTTCTAACTATGGTAAACTGATGGAAAAATTCAAAGAAATCACGATTGTCCAAACAATCGAATCCATCGTCCACTGGGACATGGAGACCATGATGCCCCCTAAAGCTATAAACCTTCGAAGTAATCAACTTGCTTTGCTTAGCAGAATCGCGCACAAGATGAGTACTGATGAAGAAATAGGAAAACTGTTAAACGCCATTGAAAAACACCCTGAATATGAGGAATTGGACGCAATACAGAAACGCAACGTATACCTAATCCGAAAGAACTATGATGAACAGACAAAGCTTCCGGAAGAGTTAGTGGCTGAAACCGCTAAGCAACAAGCAATAACAGTTGATGTTTGGAAAAAGGCTAAAGCCGCCAAGAATTTTGCCATGTTCAAACCTGAACTTGAAAAGCTTCTGGAGCTACGCAAAAAAGCTGCTGAAATCTTGATGAAAGTCAAACAAACTAAAACGCCATACGACGCTTTAATAGATATTTTTGAACCAAAAATGACCGCTGAAGAAATATCGCCAATTTTTGACCAACTCAAAAGCGGCTTGGTGAAGCTCTTAGAAAAATGCGAAAATAGCCCTAAACAGCCCGACATGGGCATACTCAAAATCAAAGTTCCAATCGACATACAAAGAAAAATAGCTGTGCTTCTCGCCGAAACTGTCGGATACGACGTAACCTCAAAAAACGCCGGTGGAAGAGTCGACGAAACTGAACATCCCTTCACAACAGGCTACTATGACGATGTGCGAATAACCACCCACTATTATGAAGACGCTTTCACATCATCAGTCTTCTCTGTGCTCCACGAAGCAGGGCACGCTCTTTATGAGCAAAACCTTAAACAAGAATGGAAGTACCAACCTGTCGGTTCTAGTTGCTCTTCAGGCTTTCACGAATCACAATCTCGATTTATAGAAAACATAGTCGGGCGCTCCCGCGAATTCTGGACCTACATGCTACCTAAGCTTAAGCAGACTGGAGGAAAGGCGCTTGCCAGCCTAGATTTGAACCGTTTTGTTCACGCCGTAAACAAGGTTACGCCGTCCAAGATTCGCGTAGAAGCAGACGAAGTGACTTATGGGCTGCACATAATAATAAGGTTTAACATTGAGCGAGATTTGTTCGCTGACAAAATAACTGTAAAAGAATTGCCTGAAATCTGGAACCAGAGTTACAAAGATTATCTAAACATCAAGATTGACAACGACTCAGAAGGAGTAATGCAGGACACCCACTGGGCAAGCGGGCTTTTTGGTTATTTCCCAAGCTACGCCCTAGGCAACATATACAGTGGAATGCTGTTGGAAGTGATGGAAAGAAGCTTGCCAAATTGGCAATTGGCTATCGAAAAAGGAAATCTGAAAGAAATAATAAACTGGTTGGCAAAAAACGTTCACGTCAAAGGCAACCTTCAAGACCCCAACGATCTTCTCATGGACGTTACGGGAAAAGAATTAACCGACAAACCCTTCTTGCAATACTTGCACGACAAATACTCCGCGCTCTACGGCTTCTAACTTCCTTTTTTCTTCTCGCCATACATGCCCTTATTGGCAAGCAAAAAAGAGTGGTGCTGCAAACAATCGCCTTGTTCGACATTTACCCTTTCCATAATCCGACACTTCTCATAATTAAAATAACGAAAGAGGTCATTATCCGACAAAAATGGCATAAGTCGTTAGGCAAAGACTACAAATATGGGAACAAATTCCGACAAAAATGCTTAAAAACCTTTTTCACTTATTTGATTAGCCGACAATTTTATATAGGTAATGGGAGGATAGGTAGTTTGTAAGGGAAGAAGAATGTCGGATAAAAACGTTAGAAAGCCTGAAACCAGAGAAGAATTTGTTCGAATATTGAAGGAAACTGTTAGAAAAATCTTGGAAACACAACCACCGTCGAAATCAAAACCTACAGTTACAGCTACTGCCAAAGCATTAAACATACACAGAGACACTTTGTACTCGTGGCTAAAGGAGTTTAACGTGGACTTCAAAGAAATAGTCGAAGTTAAACCGACACAAGAGGTAGGCAAAGAAGCAGCTTCTGAAAACGTTTATCTTATTGGAGAAGCTCTTGTCGGAGAGGGAAATGAAGTTGCTCACGTGGATCTACTTGTTGGCGACAAATGCGGTCCCGTGGGCGACGCATTTGCTGCAGGATTAACAACTTTGTCGGCAGGACACACTCCGCTTTTGGCCGTGATTAGGCCGAATCTTCCGCCTAAACCGCATACGTTGCTTGTGCCCAAGGTTACGGTGAAAAATCTTGAAGATGCGGGCAAGATTTTTGGTCCTGCGCAAGCCGCGGTTGCTAAAGCGGTGGCGGATGCTGTAGAGGAGGGGATTGTTCCAAAAGACAAAGTTGACGATTGGGTAGTGGTGTGTAGCGTTTTCATTCACCCGCAAGCAACCGACGCTCGAAAAATCTATCACTACAATTACAGTGCAACTAAATTGGCTTTGAAGCGTGCTTTGTCAAAGTATCCGACACTTGACAAAATTTTCTATGATAAAGACCGAGCCAAGCACCCAATTATGGGCTTTAAAGTGCCAAGATTATGGAGACCGCCTTATCTGCAGATTTCGCTTGACATACCTGACCTTGAAAGAAACAAGAAGATAATAGCCCAAATTCCAAACAGCGACCGCATAATACTTGAAGCAGGCACACCGCTCATTAAGCGGTATGGTACGAAGGTTATCAGCGATTTGAGGGAAGTAGCGAAAGACATGTTCATAATTGCGGATTTAAAGACGCTGGATGTTGGCAAAGTCGAAGTTGACTTAGCATACGATGAAACAGCTGACGCGGTTGTTGCTGCGGGTTTAGCTCCAACCGAAACCCTTGACGCCTTCCTTCACGAAGCAAGAAGGCTTGGGATAAGCGGCTGGGTGGACATGATGAATGTGGAAGACCCGGTTGAGAAACTGAAGACTCTCAAAGAATTTCCAGATGTGGTAATTCTTCACAGAGGAATCGACCAAGAAACTGGAAGAACCCTTGGATTGGACATTATTCAGGAAATGAGGCGAGTTTTCAAAGACAAAAGGTTTTTAGTTGCTGTTGCAGGCGGCATTATTCCTGAAACAGCCAGAGAGGCGCTACAGAAGGGCGCAGACATAATAATTGTAGGAAGATATGTAACTCAATCTAAAGACATTGAGCGAGCTGTTAGAGAATTCTTAGAAGCAACTCCTGAAATGAGGGAGGACATAGACCTCTTTAGAGTGCACACCGAATAGCAAACGTTTCAACCTTTTTCCGTTTTTCATAAAACGGCAACATGCTTACCTTCCACGAAACTGCAAGCACCTTCTTTCAAGCAAATATTCTGTTCATAAATCCTTAATAGAGAGAGCACTAACTCTCAATAATAAAACTGGAGCGTCCCACAGCAATGGCCAAATTAAAAGCAATAATATCCGACCCAGAAGAAGGAACTTCCCAAGTGGTAGAACTTGAGGAATCCCAAACCAAGCCATTAATCGGCCGAAAAATCGGCGACATCATAGACGGATCCATAGTGAACTTGGCTGGCAATAAACTGCAAATTACTGGCGGCTCAGATAAGGACGGTTTCCCAATGAGGCCAAGTGTCCATGGCGGAGTTCGACGAAAAGTCGTTTTAAGTGGAGGAGTAGGCTTCAACCCAAAGAACAAAGGCATGAGAAAACGCAAGACCATTAGAGGCAACTTGGTCACAGATGAAATTGTGCAGCTAAACCTAAAGATTGTTGAAAAATCCAAGAAAGCTAAAGAAGAGAAGAAAAAAGAAGGAAAAGAGTTGCCTGAAAAAAAGCCTCAAGAAGAAAAGCCTTCTCAAGCTGGCACATCCAGTTAATGGGCGTAAACTTATAAGGTTCCCAATTCATTCTTTGAATAATTTGTCTAAAAATCAGATGTGACTATCAAGAATGAGCAGTGAAAAAAGTAAAGCCTTGCCTAAACAGCCTGAAGCCAACGTCGGAACCATAGGGCACGTCGACCACGGCAAAACAACCCTAGTGCAAGCTTTGACAGGTGTTTGGGCGTCGCGTCACAGCGAAGAACTCAAGAGAGGCATCACGATAAAACTTGGATATGCTGATCTTCCCATTTACAGATGCCCAAAGTGTGAGCCACCTGAAAATTACTCCACAAAACCAGTCTGCAGCAACTGTAATTCTAAAGCAACTTTTGTCCGTGCAATCAGTTTTGTGGACGCTCCTGGGCATGAAGCGTTGATGGCAACAATGCTTTCTGGCGCGGCAATAATGGACGGAGCGATTCTGGTTATTGCGGCTGATGAGCCGTGCCCGCAACCGCAGACCAGAGAGCATCTAGCCGCGGCGGAAGTTATTGGAATAAAAAACATAGTTATCGTCCAAAACAAGATTGACATAGTAAATGATGAAAGGGCACACAAAAGCTATGAGGAAATCAAAAGGTTTGTAAAAGGAACAGTCGCCGAGGATGCCCCCATAATTCCCGTTTCAGCACAACGTAACGTAAACATCGACATGCTATTACAAGCAATTGAGGAGTTTATACCCACACCAAAAAGAGATGAAACAAAACCTCCACTTATGTATGTGGTCCGCTCATTCGACATCAACAAACCCGGCACCCAAATTGAAAAACTGGAAGGCGGAGTTCTAGGTGGAACCATAATTCAAGGCAAATTCTCGGTTGGAGACGAAATAGAGCTACGACCCGGCGTAGTCGCGGAGAAAGAGGGCAGAAACATTTACAATCCACTTTTCAGCGAGATAACAAGCCTTCATGCCGGAGGCAAATACGTAGACGAAGCCCACTGTGGTGGACTAGTCGGCGTAGGAACGCTGTTGGACCCGTCAGCCTCAAAAGCTGATGGACTTATAGGAAACATTGCTGGGAAAAAAGGAATGCTGCCTCCCACCCTATCCGAGTTATCTATTGAAACTCAGATTCTGGAGCAAGCAGTAGGCACTAAAGAATTGATGAAGGTCAACGAGGTTACCATGAATGAGTCGCTTCTGATGCATGTCGGCGCAGCTATAACTGTTGGAAAAGTAGTTTCTATAAAAAGAGGAGTTGTCACATTGAAACTCACGCGTCCCGTTTGTGTTCAACCCACCGCGAGAATTGCGCTTAGCAGAAAGATAGCTGGCCGATGGAGACTCATCGGATACGGGCTGATAAAGTAAAAATGCCAGCAACCCAAAACCTTGACAAAAAAACAGTAAAAGTAATTTTAGATTCTAACGCCCTTTTTGTTCCACTCCAGTTCAAAATAGACATTTTCGAAGAACTAGGCAACCTGCTTAAAGCTAATTTTGAACCCGTTTTGCTGTCGTCTGTCCAACTGGAACTTGAGAAACTTTCCCAAAAGAAAAATACAAAAATGGGTAAAATAGCCCAGTTTGCCTTGAAACAAGCAGAAAAATGTAAGCGGGTGAAAGTAGAAACCGAGGAAGGGCTTTCTACAGACGACATCATCGTCAAAATTGCCAGTCAATGGCACTGTCCCGTCTTTACCAATGATACAGACCTTAAAAAGAGGCTAAGAGATATAAATGTGCCGATTATTTATGTGAGGCAAAAGTCACGTTTAGAGATTGAAGGGAGGTTATGACCTCTGTTTAAACTTGTAACAAAAGAAGACACCATCCGCATTCCACCCGAAACATTCGGAAAACCGCTTGAAGACGTTGGGCATCAACAAGTCCGAGTCAAGTATGAAGGTGTTGTTGATGAGGAGTTAGGCTACGTTATAGCCGTAACCGACGTCAAAGTTAGTCCAACTGGAAAGATAATACCTGGAGACGGCGCTACCTACCACAAGGTTACTTTTTCCTTGTTGACGTTTTATCCTAAGATACAGGAAGTAGTTGAGGGTGAGGTTGTGGAAATTGCGGATTTTGGCGCTTTTGTTCGCATCGGGCCTATTGATGCGTTGCTTCACGTGTCGCAGCTCATGGACGATTTTATTTCTTATGACGAGAAGCAAGGAGTGTTGTTGGGCAAAGAAACTAAAAGGAAGTTGACAAGCGGGGATCAGGTGCGCGTGCGCATAACAGCTGTTTCGCTCGGCAAGGCGGGGAGTTCTGGAAAGATAGGAGTTACTGCAAGACAGCCTTTCTTGGGGAAGCTTGAGTGGATAGATTTTGACAATCAGAAGATTAAAGAGGCGTCCGAAAAGAAGCCTGCAGAAGAAGTTGCCCAACAAAAGAAGGGGGCTCAGAAATGAGCGAAAAAGCTTGTTCAGCCTGTCACTTCTTAACTAGAGAAAGCTTATGTCCAAAATGCAAGAACACAAGTTTAAGCGAAGACTTCAGCGGGCTTTTAATCGTGTTTGAGCCTGAAACATCGGTCATCGCCAAAGCAATGGGGATAAAGGGTAAAGGTCGATACGCGTTAAAGGTTAGATGAGATGAAAATTTGCTATGTTCTTACACCAGAGCTTCGTTTTAGACTCAAAAAACCCTTGGGCATGCTGATTAGGGGGTCGTTTGCTGAGACGGTTGATAGATTTAAAAATTTAGTGGGAAAAGAAAAACCACGTTTTATAGTTTCTGTTGGAGACACTGTTTCGAGAAATCTTGTACGCAACAATTTAACACCCAAACTTATGATTGTGGACAACCGGTCGATGCGAAGAAAAACCCAAAAGCTGCAGGCTTCAACCGAAAGAACTGTTCAAGTTGAAAATCCTCCAGCAACAATCACAGAGGAAGCCGTTAAAGCAATCAAAGAAGCGCTAACGAGCGAGGGAGCTACAAAAATAACAGTTAACGGTGAGGAAGACTTGCTAGCGCTTATCGCTGTTATGTACGCATCAGAGAATTCCTTTGTTGTTTATGGCCAGCCTTATGAAGGAATGGTCGTGATTAAGGTGACACCTTCGAAAAAAGCTGAAATAGCAGGTATACTGGAGCTTATGGAAAAGGCCAGAAAAGCTAAATAAGAAGCTATTGTATGAAGTGACCACCGCACGAGGAAAAGCCATGAAAATCAAGATATGCTCAGAAAAGCACAATCCGTTGCTTAAGCGAAAAGAAATTACTTTTCAAGTTGAACATGAAAATACGGGCAAGACTCCTCAAAGGTTAGAAATTAAGAAAATGGTTGCTGCAGAACTGAAGGTTGATGAGAAGCTGGTTTTTGTTAAAAAATTCGAAACTAAAACGGGGACGCAAACGGCAATAGGAGAAGCAAATGTTTATGATACTTTTGAGCAAGCGGTGCTAATAGAACCTGAGTACATCATTGAGCGGAACATGCCTCAAGAAAAAGCGAAAGAGGCGGAAGAACAAAAACCCGAAATAAAGAAAGAGAGTTCGTGATAAGTTATGTCCAAAAAAGCGGAAGATAAAAAAACTGAAGAGCCAGTGAAAGAAGAAGCCAAAGTCGAAAAACCAAAAGAAACTGCCAAGAAAGAGAAAAAGAAGAAACCGGAAAAAAAGATACACACCCTCTACAAAATTGAAGAAAACAAGCTTGCGAGGCTACGTCCCACATGCGAACGTTGTGGTCCAGGGTATTTCATGGCTCAGCATGCTGACCGATACACTTGTGGCCATTGCGGCTTTACGAAGTACAAACGCTAAAGACAAACATGTTTAAATCGGTCGAAGTCTTCTTGTTTGTTTGGTTGGTTTAGGATGATTAGGGTGAATGTTTCCATAACTAACATTTCTGCAGATAGGTATCTTGATCTGAGAAAGCCTCTTCCACCCATACAGATTAATACTAATTTAAACTTGCTTGGGATGGAGAAAA